>NZ_FR893473.1:35991-41008 GCF_000435435.1 Alistipes sp. CAG:29
AGCAACTCACGGAAGAGCGCGTCGGCCTCGGCCATCACGTTCTCGAAATCCTTCGTCCGGTGCGAAATCGAAAGCAGGGAAAGGCCCGAACCGTTGAAATCTACGATAGCTTTTGCTGCGTTCTGGATGACTTCGTCTGCGAGGATCGAGGGTCCCGCGTTGAAATTGTGCTTTTTCATAATATTCGGATGTGAATTTAGTGTTTCGGACTCCAGCCTGTTAGTTTACTAACACAAATATAAATAAAATATTCCGGAGAATACAACAGTTGTGCAAAACTTGTTCAAAGAAATTTCACTCGGCGTCCCGAACGCTCGGCATTTTGAATTGTTTTTATTACTTTTGCCCAAACTTAACATCCTCCGCAAATGGTAAAATCCATGACGGGCTTCGGCAAGGGCGAAGCCACGCTGCAAAATAAGAAGATCACGGTCGAAATCCGTTCGCTCAACTCCAAACAGCTCGACCTCGGGCTGCGGCTTCCGGCCGTATACCGCCAGTCGGAATACGAAATCCGCAATATCATCACCCGCACGGTACAGCGCGGCAAGGTCGATGTCTTCGTGACCGTCGAATCGCAGACCGTGGAGACCCCGGCGCGTATTAATAAAGAGGTATTCGCCGCCTATGCCGGGCAACTGCGCGACGCGGCGCAAAACGCCCGGCTCAACTATGCGGGGATCGGGTGGGACAGCGCTGCCCTGCAGGCCATCATGCGCCTGCCGGATGTCGTATCGACCGAAACGGAGAGCATCTCCGACGAGGAACACGCGGCGCTGGTCGCCGCCACCGAATCCGCCGTGGCGCAGCTCGACGCGTTCCGCCTGCAGGAAGGCGCGATCCTGATCGCCGACCTGCTGGGCCGCGTGGACAAGATCGAAGGCTACAAACAGGAGGTCGTGCCTTTCGAAAAGGCCCGCACGGAGACGGTCAGGGCCCGCCTGCTGGAAAACCTCGAAAAGCTGCAGGTCGACGTCGACCGCAACCGGCTGGAGCAGGAGATGATCTTCTACCTCGAAAAACTCGACATCACCGAAGAGAAGGTGCGCCTGGCCAACCACTGCAGGTATTTCCGCGAGGTGGCCGCCCAAGAGGAGGGCGCAGGCCGCAAGCTGGGCTTCATCGCACAGGAGATGGGCCGCGAAATCAACACGATGGGCTCGAAGGCCAACGAATCGAACATCCAGATACTCGTAGTTAAGATGAAGGACGAGCTGGAGAAGATCAAAGAACAGGTACTGAACATATTATAATGGGCAAGGTTATCATATTCTCCGCCCCGAGCGGTTCCGGGAAGACGACCATCGTACGCGAATTGCTGAAACGGTTCCCGCAGTTCGAATTTTCGGTATCGGCGACCAGCCGCGCACCCCGCGGCTGCGAGCGCCACGGTTGCGACTACCACTTCATGACGCACGAAGAGTTCATGCGCGCCGTCGCGGAAAACCGTTTCGTGGAGTGGGAAGAGGTCTACCAGGGCACTTGCTACGGCACGCTGCGCTCGGAGGTGGAACGCATCTGGGCCAAGGGCAACATCATCGTCTTCGACGTGGACGTCATCGGGGGGATCAACCTCAAACGCATCTTCGGCGACGACGCCTGCTCGATATTCGTCATGCCGCCCTCGATCGGGGAGCTGCGCCGCAGGCTCGTATGCCGCGGCACGGACGCCCCGGAAGTGATAGACCGCCGTGTGGCGAAGGCCGAATTCGAACTGACGAAAGCCCCCGAATTCGACCACATCGTCGTAAACGACTCGCTCGACGAGGCGATCCGCGAAACGACTGCGATCATCGACCAATTCATCGCACGGCAGCCATGAAACGCGTCATGCTCTATTTCGGGTCGTTCAACCCCATCCATAAAGGGCACATCGCCCTGGCGGAATACGCCGTGGAAAAAGGACTGTGCGACGAGCTGGTGCTCGTCGTTTCGCCCCAGAGCCCCTACAAACAGGCCGAAGAGCTGGCCCCCGAGATGGATCGGTTCGAAATGGCCGAGACGGCCTGCGCGGCGTCGCGCTATCCCGACCGGATAAAACCCTCGGTCGTCGAATTCCTGCTCCCCAAGCCGTCGTATACGATCGACACGCTGCGCTACCTGGCCGAGAACCACGGCGCGGATATGGAGTTCTCGATCCTCATGGGCGCCGACCAGATAGAACGGCTCGACGGCTGGAAAGAGTACGACCGCATCCTCGAATACCCGGTATACGTCTATCCCCGCCGCGGCGAAAGGGTGGACAGGTTCCCCGGCCGCATCATGGTGCTGGAAGACGCGCCGCTGCAGGATTTTTCCGCGACACAAATCCGCGAACGCATCGGGCGGGGCGAGGATGTCTCGCAGATGCTCGACAAGGGCGTCGCCGACCACATCCGCCGCAAGGGGCTGTGGAACCCGACGGCCCGCAAATCGGCCCTGACGGCACAGATCGCCGCCGATCCGGAAAACACGGCGCTCTACATGGAACGGGGCAAGCTCCACTACCGCCTCAACGAGTGGGGTGCAGCCCTCAACGACTTCAACCGCGTACTGCAAACAGACGACAGCCACGCCGAGGCGCGGCAGTATGCACAAATGGTACAGGAAATACTGGAATTCAGATATAAAGACATATACAACCCCTGACAATGACACGCCTGAAGATTGCCCTCATGGCGGGCGGAGATTCGCCCGAACGGGGGATCGCGCTCCAGAGCGCCGCACAGATCGAAGCGGCGCTCGACCATACGAAATACGACATCACGGTCATCGACCTCCACCACCGCGACTGGCACTACACGGCCCCCGACGGACGCGAGTGGCAGGTCGACAAGAACGATTTTTCGCTCACGGTGGAAGGCGAGCGCAAAGCATTCGACTACGCCCTGATCATCATCCACGGCACGCCCGGCGAGGACGGCAAGCTGCAAGGCTACCTCGACATGATGGGCGTCCCTTATTCGTCGTGCTCGATGACCTCGTCGGTCATCACCTTCGACAAGATCACCACCAAGCGCACCGTAGCGGGACGGGGCATCAACCTCGCCCGCGAGATTTTCCTCTGCAAGGGCGAAACGGCCGACCCGGACAGGGTGGTCGCGGAGTTCGGACTGCCGCTCTTCATCAAGCCCAACGCCAGCGGCAGCTCGTTCGGCGTGACGAAAGTCCATACGCGCGACGAGGTGCTGCCCGCCATCGAGGCGGCCTTCGCCCAAAGCGACGAGGTGCTGATCGAAGAGTGCATCGCGGGCCGTGAAATGGGCTGCGGCATGATGGTGGCCGGAGGCAGGGAATACCTGTTCCCGATCACGGAGATCGTATCGAAAAAGGATTTCTTCGACTACCAGGCCAAATACACCGAAGGCTATTCGGACGAGATAACCCCCGCCGACATCGCCCCGGAAATTGCGGAGGAACTGCACCGCATGACCCGCATCGCTTACAGGGCATGCCGCTGCTCGGGTGTCGTACGCGTCGATTTCATCGTCACGCCCGAGGGCAAACCCTACCTGATCGAAATCAACTCCATCCCCGGCATGAGCGCCGGGAGCATCGTCCCCAAGCAGGCACGGGCCATGGGCATGTCGCTGGGAGAGATGTTCGACCTGATAATCGCCGACACCTGCCGCAAATGATCGAAATCGATGACAAAATCGTGAGCGCAGACCTGCTGCGCGAATGTTTCGCCTGCGACATCGCGAAGTGCAAGGGTATCTGCTGCGTCGAGGGGAATGCCGGGGCGCCGCTCGAAGCGGAGGAGGTCGGCATACTCGAACGCGAATATGCGGCCTACAAGCCCTATATGACGCCCGAGGGCATCGAGGCCGTCGAGCGGCAGGGCTTCATGGTCATCGACGAAGACGGCGACCTGACCACGCCGCTGGTCGGCGATGCGGAGTGCGCCTATACCTACCAGGAGAACGGCATCACGCTCTGCGCCATCGAAAAGGCGTGGCTGGAGGGCAAGACCGCCTTCCGCAAACCGATCTCATGCCACCTCTATCCGATCCGCGTCGTGCGGTTTTCGAACGGTACGGCAGGGCTCAACTACCACCGCTGGTCGGTCTGCGCCCCGGCGCGCGAATGCGGCCGCAGGCTGGGAATCCCGGTCTACAAGGCGTTGCGCGAACCGATCGTGCGCC
Source organism: Alistipes sp. CAG:29 (assembly GCF_000435435.1). Taxonomy (NCBI): domain Bacteria; kingdom Pseudomonadati; phylum Bacteroidota; class Bacteroidia; order Bacteroidales; family Rikenellaceae; genus Alistipes; species Alistipes sp. CAG:29. The sequence goes on from NZ_FR893473.1 coordinate 40,116, forward strand.
GTTTCGGCGAGGAATTTTACAAGGCGCTGGAAGCCGCCGAAGAATTTATCCGACAACAATAAAATACAGATGAAAAAATACTGCCTCACCTATATGGCCGCCATTGCGGCACTCTCGGCATCGGCCGCAGCGCCGCAGGCCGAACGCAAAACCGATTCGCTGCACATCGCATCCCTCTCGCCCAGGGAGGCTGCGACCATAGACTCCATCGTCGCAATGCGCGTGCGGCTCCAGCCCAAGCAGATCGAGTCGATTTTCGACACCAACGACGTGGTGGCCATCGACACGCTCGACTCGGGCAACGACGCCATACAGGTGGTGCTTTACAGCAACAACACGTGGAAATACGTCCGCAACCGCGAGATAGCCAAGGACAGCACCATCTTCGAGAAATACTGGGATACGACAACGCTCGTCCCCTACAAGGAGGTGGACATGTCGTCGATGCCCAAATCGGTGGTCATCGACCTGGTGGACTCGGTCACGAGCTACCACTGCCCCTACCAGGGTTCGGTGCACCCGCGCGGCAAATACGGCCCGCGCCGCCGGCGCCAGCATCAGGGCGTCGACCTGCCGCTCAAGGCGGGCGACCCGGTCTACGCCACGTTCTGCGGCCGCGTGCGTATTTCGGAATATAACAAGGGCGGCTACGGCAACCTGGTCATCATCCGCCACGACAACGGGCTCGAGACCTACTACGGGCACCTTTCGGAGCGCATGGTCGAGCCCAACCAGTGGGTCGAGGCCGGGCAGATCATCGGTCTGGGCGGCTCGACGGGGCGCAGCACGGGGCCGCACCTGCATTTCGAGACCCGCTATTACGGGCAGTCGTTCGACCCCGAGCGGCTCATCGACTTCAAGAACGGACTGCTGTGCCGCGAGACCTTCCTGCT
>NZ_FR893473.1:41024-47487 GCF_000435435.1 Alistipes sp. CAG:29
CGTCCTGCTGAAAAAATCGTTCTTCAGCATCTACTCGAACGCCGGGCAGGACTTCGACGACGAAATCGCAAACGAAGAGCAGGACAAGAAGGAGGCGGCCGAAAAGGCAGCCATGAAGTACCACCGCATCAAGTCGGGCGACACGCTGGGCGCCATCGCCCGCAAGTACGGTACGACCGTGACAAACATCTGCCGACTGAACGGCATCAAGTCGACCACGACGCTGCGCATCGGACGCTCGCTGCGGGTGCGGTAGGCAGCGAAGTGCCGATGGGATACGGCACGGCTGCTCCCACACATAGACGAAAAAGGCCGGGGCTTTGGGGCCCCGGCCTCTTTTACTCGTCCCTGAGGAGAGCAATGCGGAATTCCGGTAAAACGGTTTGGTGCCGTTTATGCGACAGGAAGCCTCCGGAAAACGGCATGTTCCCGGGCGACAACCAAATTCGGGTAACAAGCAGCGCCCGGGCGAACCTATTTCTTATCCTGGATGGCGTCGATGGCGTCGATCACGGCTCCCCGGAAACGCTTGCGCTCCAGCTCCCCCACACCGACGATGGTCGTACCGCCGGGCGAACAGACGGCATCCTTCATCATGGCGGGATGCTGTCCCGTGGCGAGTTGCAGTTTTCCCGTACCGACGACCATCTGGCTGGCCATGCGATAGGCATCGGCACGCACGATGCCGTGCTTGACGGCAGCGTCGGCCAGCGCCTCGATGAACATCGCCACGAAAGCCGGGCCGCAACCGCAGACCGTCCCCGCAATGCCGAGCTGGGCAGTATCCACCGGTATCACGAGCCCCACGTGCGACAGCAACGCCTGCACCGACTGCCACTCGGCTTCGGACAGCGAATGGCGGCGTTCGCAGACGACGATACCCTCGCAGACGGCCACGGGCGTATTGGGAATCGTGCTGAGGTGATGCGTCCCCGGCGCGAGGATCTCCTCGTAGCGGTCGAACGTCATCCCGGCGGCTACCGAAACGACGACCTTGCCCGCCAGCATCCCTTTGACGGGGGCCAGCACGGCTTCGACCTGGTACGGTTTCACCGCCACGACCACCACGTCGGCAAACCCCGCGACTCCCGCGGCATCGTCGAAAGCGAGGAACCCGTGGGGTTCCGTATTACGGTGCAGCTTCGCCCGGTCGCGGGCGCATGCGCCGATCTGCCCGGGCTGCAAAGCCCCCGATGCGGCAAGCCCTGCGGCCAGGGCCTGCGCCATGTTTCCGAATCCGATAAATCCTACCTTCATATCATCATTGTTTGGAATAATCCCTCTCCCCGAATATCAGCGACCCGACACGCACCATCGTCGAGCCGCACTCGACGGCGATGGGGTAGTCGTGCGACATGCCCATCGACAGGATGTTGAACCGCGCCCCGAAATTGGGCTGCAACAGGTCGAAACAGCGCTTCAGCTCCCTGAAGTCGCGGCGTATCACCTCCCAGTCGTCGGTATTGGTCGCAATGCCCATCACGCCGCGTACGCAGATGTTCGGCATCTGCGCGAAAGGCGCCGTGCGGAGGTACTGCATCAGGTCATCCAGCTCCCAGCCCGATTTGCTCTCCTCGTCGGCGACGCGGATTTCGAGCAGTATCTCGATCGTGCGGCCGCATTTGGCGGCTTCGCGCTGGATGGTTTCGGCCAGCCGCGCACTGTCGACCGAATGGATCAGCGACACGAACGGGGCGATATACTTCACCTTGTTGGTCTGCAGGTGGCCGATCATGTGCCACTCGATATCCTTGGGCAGCACGTCGTATTTTTCACGCAGCTCCTGCGGACGGCTCTCGCCGAAAATGCGGTGCCCGGCATCGTAGGCCTCGCGGATCGCCCCGGCGGGGTGGGTCTTCGACACGGCGACCAGCGTGACATACTCGGGCAGGGTGCCGCGCACGAAGGACAATTGGTATGCTATCGACATAATCTATTCGGTTTTGGTGTGTAAAAATACGCAAAATTCGTACAAGACGAAACAAGCCCGGAAAAAATCCGGGCCTGCATACCGTTTTTATCCGTCCGGAATCCCGGACATGCTATCGGGCCAGTACGATTTCGGAGCAGGGGACGGCTCCGTCCAAGACCCGCTCCGAGCCGGACTCCATGTCGTAGACCCGGATCCGGTTGCCGCCGTCGCCGGTGTCGCAGAGCATGAACAGCTCCTCGGTCTTCCCGCCGTCATGGCGGACGGCGATCGAGCGGACGGTGCCCTGCACCGCCGCCAGCGTCCTGTCGAACTCCATCGACACGGGGTTATACAGACGCAGTTCGGTCACACCGCCCTTCGCCACGGCATAGCCGCCGACGGCGTAATAGGTCTCGCCGTCCTGCCCTTTGTCCAGCACTCCGAACGGCACCATCGCATCGGCCTGTTCGGCATCGCCCGTTTTTACGGCGTATCCCTCGCCGCTGCGGCCGGTAAGCACCAGCGGCGTATAACTATCCGGGGCAGTGTGTGCCGCGAGCAGGAGGTAACCGCCGTAGACGGTCACGAAAGGATTTTCGCCCAGCATCTCGGGCGCAATGTCCGAAGGCAGCATCCACGACGGGGGCACAGGTGCGACGTTGGTACGGGTCATATTCAACTCCATGAGGACGAGCCGGCCGGCCTCATGGCGCAGGAAGGCGGCGAAATCGGAGAGGGTGCCCGCGACGACGACATTGTCGTAGCCCGAATCCCGGAAATAACGCATCGTGAGGTCGTAGAACGCCGCAGCGCCGATATTTCCGCCGGGCGCGAGGCCGTAGATACGGTTCGAACCGGGGGTATTCACCACGCAGTGCATGCGGCGCAAAACGCCCAAGGTCTCAATGCGGGTTAGGTCGCCCGTCGTCAGGTCGATCCGGTCGATCCCGGTTTCGTCGCAATCGTACTGGGTGATGCCGTAGAGCGACGGCTCCTCGGGCGGGCGGCCGTCGGATACGGATATTTTACCCAGCGTCATGGCCTTGCCGCGGCGGAAGAGCTTCACCTCGGTCGTAGAGGCGGGGTAGCCTCCGGGGGCCAGGAACGTGATGTCCGATTCGGTACGTTCCGTCACGACGGCCCAGACACCGTCGGCATATCCTTCCGGGAGAGCCGCCTGCGACAGGGGCCACGCGATCCGCAGCATGATGTCGTCGTCGGCCTCGAAGCCGCGCGCCGCAACGGTCACCTCGTCGCCGGGCGCGAATAGCTGCGATGACGGGGGCATCACCACGTCGGTGACGAACGGCGCACCATCGCCCTCGTCCGTGGTACATGCCAGCAGGAAAAGCCCGAAAAAGGATAAAAACAATAGTTTCTTCATATAACCTACTATATAACAATTACATACCTCCGCACCGGGGGGGGGTATCCGCCGGAATGCAATGCGCTTGCATACGTCGTAAAGATACGACATAAAGCCCTAATATCCAAATAAAATGCGACATATCGTACCCGCTGCGTTTTGCCGTTTAGGATTTGTTTCGTACATTTGGGATCAAAACCGGAAAACCTATGAGAAAACTCCAGTATTGCCTCGCGGCGGCAGCCCTCTTCGCCTATGGCGCAGCCGCAGCCTGTACCAATTTCATCGTAACCAAAGGGGCATCGACCGACGGCTCGGCCATGGTCTCCTATGCCGCCGATTCGCACGCGCTCTACGGCGCCCTGTACCACACCCCCGGCGGGAAATTCAGGGCCGGGGCCATGCTGCCCGTCTACGAGTGGGACACGGGACGCTACCTGACGGACATCCCGCAGGCGGGCGAAACCTATTCGACCGTCGGCAACATGAACGAGCATTCGCTCATCATCGGCGAAACGACCTACGGAGGCCGCCCGGAACTGGAGGACTCGACAGGGCTGATCGACTACGGGTCGCTGATCTACATCACGCTCCAGCGCGCCAAGACCGCCCGCGAGGCGATCCTCACGATCGCCGAGCTGGCGAACACCTACGGATATGCCTCGAGCGGCGAGTCGTTCTCGATCGTCGACCCCGAAGAGGCGTGGATCATGGAGCTGATCGGCAAGGGCTACAAGGACGACGGCAAGGGCGGCAACGCCCGCAAGGGCATCGTATGGGTAGCCCGCCGCATCCCCGACGGCTATGTCTCGGCGCACGCCAACCAGGCGCGTATCACGACCTTCCCGAAGGACGACCCCGAGAACTGCCTCTATTCGCCCGACGTGGTGGCGTTCGCCCGCGAGATGGGTTACTACGACGGCACGGACGAGGATTTCAGTTTCTGCGAAGCCTACGCCCCGGCCGATTTCGGCGCGCTGCGAGGCTGCGAGGCCCGCGTGTGGGCATTCTTCCGCACGGTGGCCGACGGAATGGACAAATACGTGGACTATGCGATGGGGCACAATGCCGAAAACCGCATGCCCCTGTGGGTGAAACCCCGCACGAAGGTGTCGCCCAAGGTGGTCTTCGACTGCATGCGCGACCACTACGAAGGCACGCCGATGGACATGACCACCGACATAGGCGCCGGGGGCAGCGCCTGCCCCTACCGCTGGCGGCCGATGTATTTCGAGGTCGACGGCGTGGAATACTGCAACGAACGTGCGACGGCCACGCAGCAGACCGGCTTCTGGTTCGTGGCACAGGCACGCCCCGACGTGCCCGACAACATGGGCATCCTCTGGTTCGGCGTGGACGATGCGGCCACGTCGTGCCTGACGCCCATCTACTGCTGCACGCAGGGCGTCCCCGAGTGCCTGAGCGAAGGCAACGGTTCGATGCTCGAATATTCGCCGACGTCGGCGTTCTGGCTCTTCAACCGCGTTTCGAACTTCGCCTACATGCGTTACGACATGATCGCGGGCGACATCCGCAAGGTCGTGGACAAATGGGAAAACGAGGCGCTCCGCCTGGTGCGCGACGTCGATGCCGAGGCCATGACGCTCTCGCCCAAGGCCCGCGGCAAATTCCTCTCGGAGTTCAGCATCGCCACGGCGCAGCAGTTGTTCGACCGCTGGTCGAAGCTCGACAAGTACCTGCTGGTGAAATACATGGACGGCAACGTGAAAAGCGAACATGCGGGCGTGCTGGAATACCTCGACGGCAAGGGCGGCCCGGCGCATTTCGTGGACAACGGCAACGGCAAACAGATCCCCGACAAGATCCAGTTCCCGGGTTACAACGAGAAATGGAAGCGTGCCGTGGCGGCCGATAACGGTGAAGTACTGAAAGTCATCGACTAAAACTCCACAGAGAAAATGAAGGAGAAAATAAACAGGAGAACCACGATCCTCGTCGCTCTGTTTTTAATAACAACCGTTTTCATCGCTGCATCTTTATACGCCGTCTCAAATCGGCCTGCAGAAAACGCTAACCGGATAAGCGCATGCGACGATCCTACGCCGGACTCACTGCATGCAGATTCGGTATTCGAACAGGACTACACCCGGTTACCCGTCGATGAAGAGACGGAAATCGACATTTTGCTGCCGGCGGGATACAGGGGTTCGCAAGCCTCGGATTTCGACCATATGTATTCGGAATCTTGGTATGACTTTTATGAGGACGGCGCTGGTTATTTCGACCTGAAAAAAGCGGATTTAGAGATCGGAAACTCCTATGACGACTGCATTGGGGATTCGGTCGCGTATGTCGGTTCCGCCAGAGACGGTTTGCTGCTGATAAAGGGGATAAAACCTGCAGCAAGCGGTGTGGAAACCATGAAAGCGGAACAGGACAATGTTCCGGCAGGCGAGCAAATGGAATTTGAATTTCACGGCCGGAAGTATCGGCTGCGTGCAAGCGGAGTCAATACGGGCGACCAACCAGAGGGAGATGAAAGTTCGTGGGATACGGTAAAAAACTACAAACTCTATCTGTCGGAAGCAGGGTCGGGAAACGAGCAATTATTGATCGCCATGCCGGGATTCTGGGACACCAAAGCGCTCATTCTCTGGATCGGAGATTTGGATGCCGACGCAAAGCCGGACTTCGTCTTCGATGTTTCGGACGACTACGAATCCAAATGCGTAGTCTTGTTCTTATCGTCGAAAGCCGACGAATCTCAAATCGTAAAATGCGTAGGCCGGTCATATTATGCATTCGACTGTTAATACCGGGCCTCACAACCCGATAAAAGATCCGGGAGAGGGAAACGGTGCATGGCAGGAGTGGGAACGCCATATACTTTAAAACCGCACGGATTTCCATGAAACGAGTATGAAGATATCACTTAATAAAACCTCACAGACTCCATGAAATACGACATCATCATCGTGGGCAGCGGCCCGGGCGGTTATGTAGCGGCGATACGCGCTGCGCAGTTAGGTAAAAAGGTGGCGCTCGTGGAGCGTTCGGAACCGGGAGGCGTCTGCCTCAACTGGGGCTGCATCCCGACCAAGGCGCTGCTGAAAAGCGCACAGGTCTACACTTATTGCAAATCGGCCGAACATTACGGGATCTCACTCACGGGCGAGGTGCATCCCAATCTGGAAAAAATCGTGGCGCGCTCGCGCGGCGTGGCC
>NZ_FR893473.1:47536-86461 GCF_000435435.1 Alistipes sp. CAG:29
CCTTCCTGCTGAAGAAAAACAACATAGACCTCATACAGGGCTTCGGGCGCCTGACGGCGGCAGGCAGGCTCGACGTCGGCGGCACGCACTACGAAGCCGACCATATCATCCTCGCCACGGGGGCGCGCCCGCGCGAAATGGCGTTCATGCCCGTCGACGGCGAGCACGTGATCTCGTCGCGCCAGGCGCTGACGCTCACCCGGCTGCCCGAAACAATGGTCGTCGTGGGTTCGGGCGCCATCGGCAGCGAGTTCGCGTGGTTCTACGCCGCGCTGGGCGTGAAGGTCACCGTGGTGGAGTACATGCCCCGCATGATGCCGCTCGAGGACGAGGAGGTATCGAAGGCGATGGAGCGCGCATTCCGCAAACTGCGGGCGGCGGTGATGACCTCGACGACCGTGAAATCGGTCAGGGTCAACGCCGAAGGGCGTTGCGAGGTCGAGATCGAGGGCAAAAAGGGCCCCGAAACCCTGACGGCGGACATCGTGCTCTCGGCCGTGGGGATCAAGTCCAACATTGAGGGGATCGGCCTCGAAGAGCTGGGTATCGCCGTGGAGCGCGACAAAGTGCTCGTCGACCAATTCTACCGCACCAATGTCCCGGGCGTGTACGCCATCGGCGACATCGTGGGCGGCCCGGCGCTGGCACACGTGGCCTCGGCCGAGGGCATCTGCTGCGTAGAGGCCATCTGCGGCCTCGATCCCGCCCCGGTGGATTATTCGGCCATCCCGTCGTGCGTATTCACCTCGCCCGAGGTGGCTTCGGTCGGCATGACCGAGCAGCAGGCGCAGGAGCGGGGTGTCGCCTATAAGGTAGGGCGTTTCCCGTTCACGGCTTCGGGCAAGGCGACCGCCGCGGGCGACCGCGACGGCTTCGTGAAACTCCTCTTCGGCGAGGACGACACCCTGCTGGGGGCGCACATGGTCGGACAGAACGTCACCGAGATGATCGCCGAGCCGACGCTGGCTCGGATGCTGGGTGCCACGGCACACCGGATCGCCCGCACGATACATGCACACCCCACGATGAATGAAGGGGTCATGGAGGCCGCCGAAGCGGCATTGGGGGAGGCGATACACCTCTAACCCGCCTGGCAGACTAAACGCCCCTCTGGTAACGAGGGGCGTTTTGTTATAACGGTATTTCCACAGGGCGATACACCGATCCGGCTGCAGGTTCACAAACGCCGTACGACGTCAGAAACCCGTTCCGGGAACCGCAGGTCAGGCATCCCGGAGCGTCACCACGAACCGTGCACCCCCGGTATAGGAGGTGTCGAGGGCGATCGTACCGCCCAATTTCTCCACGATCAGCCGGCAGAGGCTCAAGCCCAGTCCCAGCCCCTGCGCAAAGGGATCGCCCTTGTAGAAGCGATCGAAAATCTTTTCCGCCAGTCCGGGTTCCACGCCGCAACCCGTGTCGGTGACCGACAAGGTCAGCGTATCCGGCCCCGTCAGGCCGCATTCGACCGTCACGGATCCCTGTTCGGTGAATTTGACGGCATTCTTCAGCAACTCGCGTACGAGCAGCGACACATAACTCCGGTGCAACGGGAATACGATCTCCGGGGCCGCGAGCTCCAGCCGGTATTCCACGCCCTCCTTTACGGGCAGGTGTTCCATTTCGGCACGGATAATCTTGCTGATGTCGAGCAGCTTCCGGGGCATTTCGGCACTCGTATTATCCAGCTGCGACACTTCGAGCATATCGTTGATGAGCGAAGTGAAGAGCTGCGTATTGTCGCGGATGATCTGTGCGAACTCCCGGCGCTCCTCCTCCGTGAGATCTTCCCCGGCGATCAGCTCGGCAAAACCGCTTATGGCATTGAGCGGCGTACGTATTTCGTGGCTCATCGACCCCATGAAGTCCCGCTTGAGCCGCTCGCTCTCCTGCGCGCGCTGCGATTCGACCGACAGGTTGTGCTGCAGGTGCTTGATGCGCAGCAGGTTCCGCCACAGGTAGACAACGGCGATGACGGCCAGCAGCAGGATCGTCAGGGCGAAGTAGAGCGAGTTCTGCCGTTTCTGCGCCAGTAGCAACGCTTTATCACGCTCGGCCTTGTCCAGTCCGTACTGCACTTCCAGTTCGCCCACCTTCTCGGCATACCTGTGCGACGAGAGCGAGTCGCGCAGGCCGACCACTTCGTTATAAACCCCGCACGCCTCCTTGTAGCGTCCCATGCGTTCGAGGATCTTGGCCTTGTTAGCGGATATCGCCACCAACTGCGACGTGACACCGCCCGGACGCAACTGCACCGTCAGCGAATCGAGGTAAGCCAGCGCCCTGGGGTAATCGCCCCGGCGGTTGTAATACTCTGCGCTGATCGTATAGAATCCCTGCCTGTTGGTCAGCAGGTTGCCCGCATCCGCCGCCGCGGAGTCCGCGAAACGGCGGTAACGCTCGTAATACGCCTGCAGGTTGCGCTCGTCGAGCAGCGGCGAGGTGCACATCGAATAGTAACAGACCAAGTAGGACATCTCCTTGGAAATATAGGGTCTGCGCCGTACGATCTCCGGATCGCGGTAATACTCGTCGAGCATCGCAAGGTAACCGTCGGCCGCATGTACCAGCCCGCTTTGGTCTTCCAAACTGCTGTAAGCCGCGATCAGGCAGGTGATCAGGTTGGCATGGAAATTCCGGCGTGCCGTGGGACGCATCCGCCCCAGCAGGGCGAGTTCGTCGTTCCAGAAAGGCAGGCCGCGCTCCATCTGCAGGTTTCCTTCGGCCGAGACCAGCCTGAAGGCGGCTATGCCTTTCAGGAAGAGCCGCGACGCCTCTTCGTATACATCGCCCGGGGGCAATGTCCGTACCGAGTCGATGTATTCACGGCACAGCCGCGCGGACTCCTCCGCCCCGGCAACCTGTATCCTGCGTGCCAGCTCCACCATGCGGTAATAAGCCCCGAGCCCCTCCATGCCGCTGCCCCGCATCAGCGGTTCCGCCTGCGCCAGTATCCGGGCGAGCGAATCCCCGGCACCGGGCGAAGAGATGTAATACGAAGCGAGCGACCCCAGCGACGCCCCGACGGCAAATCCGTCCCCGACGGCGGCGGCCTCGTCGAACAGTTTGCGGCTGTAATACAATTCGTCTTCCGACGAGTCGTTCAGGTCTTTCAGGTTCGGCAGGATATCGACCCGTTTGCGGGCATCCGGCTCCGATTGGCAAGCAGATTTCAGCGAATCTACGAGATGCGCCGGAGGTGTCGCGGAAGAAGCGGCCATCCATCCGACAGCCAACAGCGTCCACAGGGATTTTTTCATACAAGTTGGAATTGGCTTCCAAATATAGCTATTTAATTCCCAATATCAAAAAAACGAGGGAGGTTTCCTGGCGGAACCTCCCTCATTTCGAATCCTTTCAGTTTTTTACCTGAACCACTCCTGCAAGTGGTCTTTGGCGTAGAAGTAATACACCGCAAAACCCAGCCAGCTGGTGAGCAGCACCACGATCGAAGCGATCACCTTGCCCGCGGTCGAAATGTTTTTCTTGAAGATGTCCATCACGCACCATATTGCGCAGAAGACACCGATAAGCCAAATAATAGTCCCAATCATAGTCGATAATATTTATTTATTAAAATCAGTAAAATACCTTACGTTCAAACACGTCCGCCGGATAGACCACATCGCTCAGGAAAAGCCCCTGCGCAGGGGCGCCGCCACTCGAGCGCGACAGGTCGCGGCTTTCAACGATCTCGCGGAACTGCTGCGGGGTATAGCGCCCGCGCCCCACGTCGACCAGCGTCCCGACCAGCGACCGCACCATGTTGCGCAGGAAACGGTCGGCACGGATCGTAAAGCAGAGCACGCCCTGCCCGTCGGCCGTCCATGACGCGTGCATGACGCGGCAGATGTTGGTCTTGTTGTTCGAATTGAGCTTGGCGAACGACGTAAAATCGTCGTAGCACAGCAGCCAGGCCGCCGCCTCGTTCATCCGCCCGACATCCAGCGGCACGTAATACTGCCACGTCGTGCCCCGCGTAAAGGGGTTCTTGCGCGGCTCGATGTAGTAGCGGTATTCGCGCTCGCGCGCTGCGAAACGGGCGTGCGCACCGTCGTCCACGGGCGTCATGCTTCCCACGGCAATGTCCCCCGGCAGCAGGAAATTCAGTTTGTAGACCGTCTGCGCCGGATCGGGCACGGGCGCCGCACAATCGAAATGCGCCACATAATAGGAGGCGTTGACACCCGTATCGGTACGCCCCGCCCCTGTCACCTCGATTTTCTCGCGCAACAGGGTAGCGAGCGCCCGCTCGAGCGTCTGCTGCACCGACGGCATGTCGGGCTGCCGCTGCCAGCCGCAATAGGCGGCCCCGTTGTACCTGAGTTCCAGAAAATAGCGCATCGCGATCGGAGTGGTTTGCGCAAAAATACAAAAAAATCGGTTAGCGCCGCGGTTTTATGTCCAGTTTTACGGGATGAATCATATTCTCGGGCCGGAGCACCTCGTCCAGTTCGTCGCGGTTCAGGATGCCGTGTTCGAGCACCAGCTCGTAGACGCCGCGCCCGGTTTCCAGCGCCTCCTTGGCGATCTTCGTGGAATTCTTGTAGCCGATGATCGGGTTGAGCGCCGTCACCACGCCGATGCTGTTACGGACATATTGCAGGCACTTCTCCTCGTTGGCCGTAATGCCGTCAACGCAGCGGATGCGCAGCGTGTCGAAGCCGTTGATCAGCAGTTCGGCCGACTCGAAACAGCACTGCGCCATCACCGGCTCCATGGCGTTGAGCTCCATCTGCGCCGCCTCGTCGGCCATCGTCACGCACAACTCGTTGCCGATGACCTTGAAGGCGATCTGGTTCATCACCTCGGGGATCACGGGGTTGACCTTGCCGGGCATGATCGACGAACCGGGCTGGCGTGCCGGGAGGTTGAATTCTCCCAGCCCGCAGCGGGGCCCCGACGACAGCAGCCGCAGGTCGTTGCAGATCTTGTTCATCTTCGACGCGATGCGCTTCATCGCCGAGGAGTAGCCGACCATGCAGACCGTGTCGGACGTCGCCCCGACGAGGTCTTCGGCCAGCGTCACGTCCCAGCCGGTGATCTCCCGGATGGCCGCCGTACAGCGCTCGGCATAGCCCGGCTCGGCGCAGATGCCCGTGCCGATGGCCGTGGCGCCCATGTTGATCGACAGGAATTCCTGCGCCGCGTGGTCGAGGTTGTCGACCTCGCCCCGCAGGACGCTCGCAAAACCGTGGAACGTCTGCCCGAGGGTCATGGGTACGGCGTCCTGCAACTGCGTGCGCCCCATCTTGAGCACGCGGGCGAACTCGTCGCCCTTGCGCCCGAAGGCTGCGATCAGCGCTTCGAGGTGCCGGCGCAGTTCGAGGTGCGTGGCGTAAAGCCCGAGGTGGATGGCCGAAGGGTAGGCGTCGTTGGTCGACTGCGAACAGTTGACGTGGTCGTTGGGCGAGCAGTACTGGTATTCGCCGCGCGCGTGCCCCATGATCTCGAGCGCACGGTTGGCGATGACCTCATTGGCGTTCATGTTGGTCGTGGTGCCCGCGCCGCCCTGGATCATATCCACGGGGAAAAACTCGTGGAACCTGCCTGCCATGATTTCGCGGCAGGCCTGCGATATGGCTCCGAAAAGTTCGTCGGAGAGAAGCCCCATCGCGTGGTTGGCGATGGCGGCACCCAGTTTGACGATGGCCAGCCCCTCGATGAAACGCGGGTATTCGCACAGGCGGAATTTGCTGATGGCGAAATTCTCCAGTCCGCGCATGGTCTGCACGCCGTACAATACGTTGTCCGGCACCTCTACGCAACCGAGCAGGTCGCATTCGGTGCGTGTTTTCTTTGATTCGTTTTTCATACCCCTTACAATATAAAAATATTTCGACTTGTTTCTATTTCACATTAAAAGCTAAAAGCAGCAGAAAGTTAACAATTATTTCCCAAATAAAGAAGTATTTCGCATTTTCATGCCAAAATCGCCGGCCTCCCGAAAAAACGGCCGGCACGACCGGGGCCGGAAACAGGGAATACAGAGGAGGGGACGAGAAGGGACGAGAAGGGACGAGAAGGGACGAGAAGGGACGAGAAGGGACGGGGAAGGGCGGGGGCGAGGAGGGCGGATGCCAAGAAAGGGAATACCGGGGCAGGGCAGATACAGAAGAGGGTAGTCTGTCATGAGTAGGGTGGATACCGGGCGGATGTCCGGGAAAAGGCCGGGGCGGGAAACGATGCAGGGGCGGGCAGCAGGTAATCCGATGGCCGCGATGGGGCGAGAGAGGAGCGGCGTGCCGAAGGGAACGGACATAGCGGAGGAGGGCAGCGACTCGGCGTGCCGAGGAAACAGGGCATGGCGGAGGAGAACAGGAGGAGAGGACGGGGCGGAGGTATGCCGTACGGGCGCCGATTTCCCCGGAAAATAAACCGCACGGCCACAACCGCCAAATAAATTTGGCAGTCGGCGCAGCTTGTATTATCTTTGCCTCACAATAAATTCCCGCCCGGACAGGCAGCCCCGGCAGCGTGCAGGCAAAGTCTGCACCTGCGCCCGGCTCCGCAGCTCCCGTACGGGATTTGCACGATTCGAAAATCCGGAAAAATATGAAAGCAGCTATCATAGGTTACGGCAAGATGGGGCACGAGATCGAGAAGATACTCCTCGAACGCGGCCACAGCGTAGCGCTCGTGATCGACACGGACAATGCGGCCGACCTGAACGCCGCCAACCTCGCACAGGCAGACGTGGCGCTGGAATTCACCATGCCCACGACCGCCTACGGCAATATCCGCACCTGCATCGAGAACGCCACCCCCGTGGTGAGCGGCACGACGGGCTGGACGGATCGTCTGCCGGAGCTCCAGGAGCTGTGCCGCGAGAAGGGCGGGGCGCTGTTCTACGCCTCGAACTACTGCCTGGGCGTAAACCTGATGTTCCGCCTCAACCGCTATCTGGCGGAGATGATCGGCCGCGTGGGCGGCTACGGCGTACGCATCGCGGAGGTACACCACACCCAGAAGAAGGATGCGCCGAGCGGTACGGCCATCACGCTGGCCGAGGGCGTCATCGCCGGCCTGCCCGCCAAGACGGAGTGGGTGAACTATGCCCCGGGGATCGAACACGCCGCGAACCGCATCGGGAGCCCGGCCGAAGCGACGCCCCGCCAGGTGGTGATCGACTCCGTACGCGAGGGCATGGTACCGGGCATACACACCGTGACCTACGAGTCGGAGGACGATATTCTCGAGCTCAAACATACGATTAAGAACCGCCGCACGTTAGCAATGGGGGCCGTAATAGCCGCCGAGTTCCTTTGCGGCAAACAGGGCGTCTACTCGATGGACGACCTGCTGAAATAAGATAAGATTAGGACATGGGAAAGATCAAGGCATTCTTCCGTAACAAATGGGTCGGCTTCACGCTCGCCTCGCTGCTCTACACGCTGTGGTTCGTCGTATGGACGGGCAACCTCTGGCTGCTGCTGGGGCTGGTGGTGATCTTCGACCTCTACATTTCGAAGTTCTTCTACCGCTACGTGTGGTGCCACAACGTACGCCTCTGCCAGCGGAGCAAGACCTACAAGACCGTCTACGAATGGGTCAACGCCATCATCTTCGCCACGGTGGTGGCGTCGCTGGTGCACATCTTCATCTTCCAGATGTACGTCATCCCCACCTCGTCGATGGAAAAGTCGCTGCTGATCGGCGACTACCTCTACGTGAGCAAGGTGACCTACGGCCCGCAGATGCCCAACACGCCGCTGTCGTTCCCGTTCGTACACCACACGATGCCTTTCTCGCAGACGAAAAAATCGTTTTCCGAGGCGGTCAAGTGGCCCTACCACCGGCTCAAGGGATTGCGCAGGATCAAACGCAACGACGTGGTGGTCTTCAATTTCCCGGCGGGCGACACCGTACTGCTCGAAAACCAGGCCGTGACCTACTACGACGTGCTGCGCGGCTACGAAGAGTCGTTCGGCAAGGAGGAGGGACGCAAGCGCCTCGCGGAGAAGTACACCATCGTCAGCCGCCCGGTGGACAAGCGCGAGAATTACATCAAGCGCTGCGTCGCCATCGCGGGCGATTCGCTCGAAGTGCGCGACGGGCAGGTGTGGGTCAACGGATCGCCGCAGGAGCCGTTCCCCGGCATCCAGTACCAGTATGTCGTACAGGTCACTTCGCCCCTGACGCAATATGCCCTCGACAACCTCGGCATCACCGAATACACGGGCAACGGCTCAATGTACTACATGTTCCTCACGGACGAGGCGGCCGAAAAGGTCAGGGCGCTCGGCAACGTGCTCTCCGTGCGCCGTTATATCTACACGCCCAACACGGACGTTTTCCCGCAGTGGGCGGAACCGCGCTGGAGCCAGGACAACTACGGGCCGATCTGGATTCCGCAGAAGGGCGCCACGGTGCAGCTCACGGCCGAAAACCTGCCTCTGTACCGCCGCATCATCGAAACCTACGAAGGGCATGAGCTCGAAGAACGCGACGGGCGCATCTACATCGACGGCGCCGAGGCCGGCAGTTACACGTTCGGCATGGATTACTACTGGATGATGGGCGACAACCGCCACAACTCGGCCGACTCGCGCTTCTGGGGCTTCGTGCCCGAAGACCACATCGTCGGCAAGGCTTCGTTCGTATGGCTGTCGCTCGACGCGAACAAGTCGTTCCCGTCGAATATCCGCTGGGAGCGCCTCTTCAAGAAAGTACGCTAAAGGGTGGAAGCAGGGGACAGCTATCTGACGATCGCGGCACCCGCCGAGGCGGCATCGAGGGAGCGGAGCAGCAAATTCCTCGCCTATGCCTATCCCGTGCAGGACGAGGGGCAGATACGCGAAATACTCGACGCCCTGCGCAAGAGATACTACGACGCCACACACCATTGCTATGCGTGGAGGCTCGGGCCCGGGGGTGAGCATTTCCGCGCCAATGACGACGGGGAGCCTTCGGGGACGGCCGGACGGCCGATCCTCGGACAGTTGCTCGCGAACTCGCTGACGGACTGCCTGGTGGTGGTCGTCCGCTATTTCGGCGGCACGAAACTGGGCGTCCCGGGGCTGATCGCAGCCTACCGGGAGTCGGCGGCCGCGGCGATCGGGGCCGCCCGGATCGTGGAGCGCACCGTCGACCGCACCGTCCGCGTGGATTTCCCCTACATCGTCCTGAACAACATCATGCGCGTCGTGAAGGAGCAGCAGCCGAAAATCGTATCGCAGGAGTTCGACAACCTGTGCACGATGGTCTTCGCCATCCGCGAAAGCCGTGCGGCGGAACTGATTGAAAAACTGAAAAAAGCCGGGGGCTCCGTCCCCGAAGAGCAATAAATGGCACACGAAAAATCCATCTATATCAAAGGTGCGCGGGTGCACAACCTCAAGAATATCGAGGTGGAGATCCCGCACGAAAAGCTGGTCGTCGTCACGGGCCTGTCGGGCTCGGGAAAATCGACGCTGGCCTTCGACACGATCTTCGCCGAAGGACAGCGCCGCTATGTCGAGAGCCTCTCGGCCTATGCGCGCCAGTTCCTCGGGAAGATCAGCAAGCCCGACGTGGACATCATCACGGGCATCGCGCCGGCCATCGCCATCGAACAGAAGGTCAACACGCGCAATCCCCGTTCGACGGTGGGTACCACGACCGAAATATACGACTACCTGAAGCTGCTCTACGCCCGCATCGGGCACACCTTTTCGCCCGTGTCGGGGCAGGAGGTGCGCTGTTACAGCGTGGACGACGTGGCGGCCTACATCCAACAGCAGGGCGAGGGCGGCCGCGTCGTGATCGCGGCGCCGCTCACGCTGGGCAGGGGGCAGGGGATCATCGAGAAACTCACGCTGCTGCTCTCCGACGGCCTGATGCGCGTCTGGACGAAGGGCGAAACGCGGCTCATCGAGGATATCCTGCCCCAGGTCGACGAAAAGACCCGGGCGGAGGAGATCCTCGTGGTCATAGACCGGGCACGCATCGCCGCAGACGACGATACGCAGACCCGCATGCGGGACTCCGTAGCCCGGGCGTTCTCCTACGGCGAGGGGATCTGCACGGTCATCACCGACAAGGGCGCCACGGAGTTCTCGTCGCGCTTCGAGGCCGACGGCATCCAGTTCGAGCACCCCTCGGAACACCTTTTCAGCTTCAACAACCCGCTGGGGGCATGTCCCCGGTGCGAGGGGTACGGCAAGGTGATCGGCATCGACGAAGACCTGGTGATCCCCGACAAGAGCAAGACCATCTACGAGGACGCCGTGGCCTGCTGGCGCGGCGAGACGATGCGCAAGTGGAAGGAGCAGCTGGTGGAGAACGCCTACAAGTTCGATTTCCCGATCCACACGCCGTTCCATGAACTGACGCAGGAGCAGAAACGCATGTTGTGGCGCGGCAACGAATATTTCCACGGGCTGGACGACTTTTTCGCCTACATCGACTCGGAACGCCGCAAGATCCAGTTCCGCGTGATGAAGGCCCGTTATACGGGCAAGACCACCTGCCCCGAATGCGGCGGCAGCCGCCTGCGCAGGGAGGCACTCTACGTGAAGGTGGGCGGCAAGACCGTCGCCGACCTGGTGGTGATGCCGGTCGACGAACTGATCGCGTTCTTCGCCGGGCTGGAACTGGACGGGCACGATACGAAGACCGCGGCGCGAATCCTCGTGGAAATCCGCAACCGCCTGCAATACCTGGCCGACGTGGGGCTGGGCTACCTGACGCTCGACCGCCTTTCGTCGACCCTATCGGGCGGCGAAAGCCAGCGCATCAACCTCTCGACGTCGCTGGGCAGCAACCTCACGGGGTCGCTCTACATCCTCGACGAGCCTTCGATCGGCCTGCACCCGCGCGACACGAACCGCCTGATCAAGGTCTTGCAGCAACTGCGCGACCTGGGCAACACGGTGATCGTCGTGGAGCACGAGGAGGAGGTGATCCGCGCCGCCGACTACATCGTCGACATCGGCCCCAAGGCGGGCTACAACGGCGGCGAGGTGGTCTTCAGCGGCACGCTGCCCCAACTGCTCAAAAGCAGGAAGAGCCTCACGGCTGACTACCTGACCGGGCGCCGCGCGATAGCGCCCCCCGCCACCGAACGCGGCTGGAGCAACTCGATCCTCATCCAGGGGGCGCGTGAGAACAACCTGCGCAACATCGACGTGCGGATTCCGCTGGGCGTCATGACCTGCATCACGGGCGTGAGCGGCAGCGGCAAGTCGTCGCTGGCCAAGGGCATCCTTTACCCGGCGCTGCGGCGCCTGCTCTTCGACACGGGCGTCAAGCCTGGCGACTTCGACGGCATCGGCGGCGACGTGCAGCTGCTCAGGTCGGTCGAGATGATCGACCAGAACCCGATCGGCAAGTCATCGCGGTCGAACCCCGTGACCTATATCAAGGCCTATGACGAGATCCGCAAGCTGTTCGCCGACCAGCCCTACGCCCAGCATACGGGACTGGGGGCGTCGTCCTTCTCGTTCAACATCGCGGGAGGCCGCTGCGAAGAGTGCCAGGGCGAGGGGGTCATCAAGGTCTCGATGCAGTTCATGGCCGACGTCGAACTGGTATGCGAGGCCTGCGGCGGCAAGCGTTTCCGCGACGAGATACTCGAAGTGAAATACCGCGGCAAGTCGATCTACGACGTGCTGGAAATGACCGTCGACGACGCCATCGCGTTTTTCGGCGAGGACAAAAAAGACCCGACCTGCAAACGCATCGTCGAACGGCTCAAACCATTGCAGGACGTGGGGCTGGGTTACATCAAGCTCGGGCAGTCGTCGTCGACCCTTTCGGGCGGCGAGAGCCAGCGCGTGAAGCTGGCGTCGTTCCTGACCAAGGACAGCGCCCAGGGCGGCGTGATGTTCATCTTCGACGAGCCGACGACGGGGCTGCATTTCCACGACATCAACAAGCTGCTGGCGGCATTCAACGCCCTGATCGAACGGGGGCACACGATCGTCATCGTGGAGCACAACATGGACGTCATCAAATGCGCCGACTGGGTCGTCGACCTCGGGCCCGAGGCCGGCACGGGCGGCGGCAGGGTCGTATTCGAGGGCACGCCCCGCAACCTGGAGCAATGCCCGGCGAGTTACACGGGAAAATACCTCCGCCTGCGTACGAAATTATAACGAACACCGCCCCTGTAAAGGCGGAAATTCCCCGACAAGCAACAACAATGGAATTCTTCACATACCGACTCCCCAACGGCATCAGGGGCATCCACCGCCAGGTGAAAAGCAACGTGGCGCACTGTGCGCTGGTCATCAACGCCGGCAGCCGCGACGAGCATCCCGACCAGTACGGGCTGGCGCATCTGACCGAACATGCGTTTTTCAAAGGCACGCAGCGCCGCCGTGCCTGGCAGGTCAACTGCCGGCTGGAAAACCTCGGCGGGGAACTCAACGCCTTCACCACCAAGGAGGACACGACCATACACGCCACGACGCTGCGCGGCGACTTCCCCAGGGCGGCCGAACTGATCGCCGACGTAGCCTTCCGCTCGACCTTCCCCGAGCGGGAACTGGAACGCGAAAAGGAGGTGATCGCGGACGAGATAAACACCTACAAGGATTCGCCTGCCGACCTGATTTACGATACGTTCGAGGACATGCTCTTCGCAGGGTCGGAGCTGGGGCACAACATCCTGGGGCGCAAGAATGCGCTCGCACGCTACGACGGGGAAGCGATACGCGCCTTCACGGGCCGCACGCACACCACCGACCAGATGGTATTCTCGTCGATCGGGAACTTCTCGGCCAAAACCGCCGAAGCCGTCGCGGCACGTTATTTCGCCGGGCAGGCGGCTTCGGCACGCGGCTTCGGCAGGGTAGCCCCGGCACCCTGCGCGGCCTTCGAAAAGACAGTCGTGAAGCACACGCACCAGACGCACTGCATCATCGGCAACCGCGCCTACGGCATCGGCGAGGAAAAGCGGATGCCGCTGGCACTGCTGATTAACATCCTCGGCGGGCCGTGCGCCAACTCACTGCTCAACGTCGTGGTACGCGAGAAGAACGGGCTGTCGTACAACATCGAAGCCAGCTACACGCCGTACAGCGACTCGGGCATCGTGGCGATCTACTTCAGCTCCGAAAACGGCAATACGGCGCAGTGCATCGACCTGATCGAAGGAGAACTGCACAGGCTGCGCACGACGCCGCTCACCGCACGCCAGCTGTCGATGGCGAAAAAACAGTTCATCGCACAGCTGGCCATATCGAGCGAGAGCAACGAAGGGTACATGCTGGGGGCCGGAAAAAGTTTCCTGACGCACGACGACGTGGATACCATGGAACAGGTCTACGCCAAGGTGCGCGCACTGACCGCCGCACAGCTCACCGAGGTCGCCGAAGAAGTTTTCTCCGGCATGTCGAGACTCATCTATAAATAATAGGGATATGGAAAAGGAGATCGTATTCGTCCTGCTCGACGATTTCGCAGACTGGGAGGCGGCATTCCTCGCCCCGGCGCTGCGGGCGGGCACGATGCCGGGACGCCCGGCATCCTACGGCGTGAAATACATGACACCCGACGGCCGGCCCGTCCGGTCGATCGGCGGGTTGCAGGCCGCGGCCGACTGCGACGCCTCGGCGCTGCCCGAAGCGTGCGCAGGGCTGATCCTCGTCGGGGGTATGCAGTGGCAGTCGGAGGCGGCGCAACGGATCGTGCCGCTCGTGGGCGAGGCGCTGGCACGCGGGATCGTCGTCGGCGCCATCTGCAATGC
Source organism: Alistipes sp. CAG:29 (assembly GCF_000435435.1). Taxonomy (NCBI): domain Bacteria; kingdom Pseudomonadati; phylum Bacteroidota; class Bacteroidia; order Bacteroidales; family Rikenellaceae; genus Alistipes; species Alistipes sp. CAG:29. The sequence goes on from NZ_FR893473.1 coordinate 61,209, forward strand.
CGTGTCGTTCATGGCCGCACACGGCTTCCTGAACGGTATCCGGCACACGGGCAACACCCTCGGAATGCTGCAAAAGTGGGGCGGGGCAAACTATACGGGCGAAGCGCTCTACGAGGAGCGGCAGGCCGTGCGCGACGGCAACGTCGTAACGGCCAACGGCACCGGACAACTGGAATTCACCTGCGAATGCCTGCTCGCCCTCGCGGCCGACACCCCTGAGGCCATCGAAGCGTCGTACAAGTTCAACAAGGAAGGGTTCTGCAAGCAGTAATGGACGCGCTCGAACAATACATCCACGACCACACCTCGCCCGAAGAGGAGTTGCTGCACGAGCTCGACCGTGAGGCCAACCTGCGGGTCGTACAGCCCCGCATGTTGTCGGGCCATATACAGGGGCGCCTGCTGGAGATGCTCGTGCGGATGCTCCGGCCACGGCGCATCCTCGAGATCGGCACCTTCACGGGGTATTCGGCGCTCTCGATGGCCGCAGGGCTCGAAGAGGGCGGGGAACTGCACACCATCGAGGTGGAGGACGAGCTGGAAGAGCTGGCGCAATCCTTTTTCGACCGCAGCCCGCACGGCGCGAAGATCCGGCTGCACATCGGCTCGGCACTCGACATCGCCCCGGCGCTGGGCATGGAATTCGACCTGGTATTCATCGACGGGGATAAACGCGAGTATCCGGACTACTACCGGATGCTGATGGGGGACGGCGGCACCGCCCCCCTGGTTCACAGCGGCTCGGTGCTGATCGCGGACAACATCCTCTGGTCGGGCAAGGTCGTGCAGCCCATAGCCCGCAGCGACCGCCACACGCAGGCCGTGGTGGAGTTCAACCGCATGGTCTCCGAAGATCCGCGGGTCGAAAACGTGATCATCCCCCTGCGCGACGGGCTGAACCTGATACGGGTAAAATAAGCCGGGAAATAGCAGGGAGCGGGATTTTTTCGTACCTTTCGGGAAAAATCAGCAACGATGGAACTGAGTGAATTGCAGCAACGGGTAGACGCATGGATCAGGCAGTACGGCGTGCGCTACTTCAGCGAGTTGACGAACATGACCGTGCTCACCGAAGAGGTGGGGGAGCTGGCACGCATCATGGCACGCAAATACGGCGACCAGTCGTTCAAGGAGGGGGAGAAATGCAACCTCGCCGATGAAATGGCCGATGTGTTATGGGTACTGGTATGCCTTGCGAACCAGACGGGTGTAGACCTCACGGCGGCAGTGGAGGCGAATTTCGCCAAGAAAACCTCGCGCGACAAAGAGCGGCACCTGCACAATCCGAAGCTCTGACCCCGAAAAACCGCCTGTCCCAGGAGTCATTCCGAAACCACGGCCGCACCGCGGCACAAAACACCCCGCGCAAGGCCAAGGGCTCCGTACGGGGTGTCCGCTTATGGTAAATCGGTAAACCGGCCGTTGTCAGCCGTGCGTTGGCTGGCGTCGGTCTGGGGTGGCGATCCGGAATAACGGAGGACGGAAAGCGGTCTGCCGGCGGTCTGAGGCGGCGATCCGGGGTGCCGGATACCGGACACCGGCCAACTGCCAACGGGCGTCGGCAGGGTGTTCGACTATCGGGAAACGTGGGGTTCGGCTTCGGAAATCTTCAGCGGAACGGCCCGCATGACCACCTGGCGCTGGGCATCGGAAAGCTCCCCGTAAGGCTTCCCGAACTGCCGCTGCGCCAAGTGGGTACGGATATCGTCGAATGCCTGCGCAATGCGATTCTGAACATCGAGATAACTGTCGAACGGGGTGTCGCTCGCCGTCTGCAACGATACGATCCCCTGGCTCACGGGGTATTCCATCTTCCCGCCGCCCGGTAGGTCGAATTCCGTCACCACCTTCTCGGCCAGCCCGGAGTTGTCGGACACATTGCGTACAAACGCCCCGACGCGCGACGTGAGCTCACGGGGGTCGATGAGCTCCAATGCGTCAGCCGTCCCGACCATCATCTTCCCGTTCCCGTTTAGCAGCACCAGAAAAACATTGCGCTCCTTGACCCGGATCTCAGGCCGTACCGTAGAGCTATCTTCCCCCGCGGCACTGCCGGGCACGACCGCCAGCACGTCGGCAACCACATTTACGCCCGGGGAAGAGGCGGAGCGGGGGGGCAGCATGCGCATAACCATGCGCTCATCGGTTCCGTTATACATGACACGCAGGATATTGGCAGCACGCAAAGCTTGTTTTATGTCGGTCACAACGCCCATTTTCGCCTCTTTCCCTGCTATAATCCAGGCACCGACATCGGCGGGCGAACGCTCGCCGCGCCAAGCCACGAGTTTCGGCTCCAGCTCGGCAACGGATACGGGGCCTCCGTTCAGCAGGATATTGCCGTCGGGCAATACCTGTATCAGGGCGGTATTCAGCGATGTTTCCACAACATTTTCCATCTCGCGGCTCCAGCCGAGGCCGGAATCGCCGGCCAGAAAACGATACCATTTACCGAAGGAAAGCATGGACGCATTGCTGAAACCGGCATCGAAGCACTCGAAGTTCCGGCCGGCAGGGTTCACGACCAGGCTGTCGCAGCGTATTTCCGTAAGCACCTCCTTCAAGGCCGGGTCGGGCGTTCCATCCCGGAAGCGGGCTTGTACGTTACCGGCGAATATCATTGTCCGGACATCCGACGGATAGGCCCTGTCAGAGCGGAGCACCTCCAGTTGCCCCGCGGCACCGAAGGTCACGGTCTTGCCGACGGCAGCAGCAGGGCTGCCGGATGCGTCGGACGTCAGGAGCACCTGCATGTCCGCACGGTCGGACTCGGAAAGTTTGGCGCGTTCGGCCGCGACATAGCCCGCCAGTCGGTCGATGGATACGGGACGCCCGTTGAACGTCACCGTCCCGTCGGCGGAGATATGGATACGGGAGGCAGTGCCCGGCTCGGAAGATCCGGAGGTTTTGGTCGTAAAGCTGCAAAGCATCATCATCCCGGCCACCACGGGGATGGCCGCACCGAAGCGCACGAATGCGAACCGGCGCCTTGTGAATTGTGTCATCATGGCAAATCGTTTTTTTGTGAGTGAATGATTCAACCCGCAGGCTATATCCGGATTATAACCGAAGAGTTGACGGAAAATAATCGTCCTGTATTCCGTGAGGCCGTACCCCGCATCGAGCACGTCGCGGTCGGCCTCCCACTCCTGCACCTCCGAAAGCCAGCGCCCGGCGATCCAGACAAAGGGATTGAACCAGAAGAGGCTGCGCACCAGTTCGAGCGCGATGCGTTCGGCGGAGTGGCGGTGGCGCACATGGCTCGCCTCGTGGCAGACCACGATCTCGCGGCGGCGGCCTTCGTAACCCTCACCCAGAAATACCGTCCGCAGAAACGAAAAGGGCGTCCCGACGCGAGGATTCTCCGCCACGGCATATGCGCCGCAATCGGTGATCCGCGAACGGCGGCGCAGACGTCTGATCCCGAGGATGCGCACGGCAAGGATCGCAAGCGACACCGCGGCGGTCAGCAGGTACAATGCGGCCGCGGCGATGCGTGCCACGCGTCCCCAGTCGGTGGCAGGGGCCGTTGTGCGTACGACGGCGGCCGGCTGGCCCGCCTCCGCGACGAAAGGTTCTTCGGCAGGCGGGACGGCCTGTGAGGCAACCAGCGGCAGCGGATCGGCCTCCGTACGGGCGGGGTAGAGGGGGATATCGAGCGCGGGGATCGCCGCCGAAAGCAGCATTGCCGCCACGAGGTAACGGCGACAAGCCGCGAAAGAGACTTTGCGGACGAGCAGCAGCCGGTAGAATGCCAGCAGCAGGCCGCTGCAAAAGAGCACTTCGAGCAGATAGAAGGCGGGGGATTTCATCACTTACGGTTTTTGAGCATGTCCAGAATGGCGTCGGTCTCCTCCAGCGAAATGGCCTTGTGTTCGGAGAAGAACGACACCAGCCGGCTGACGGAACCGCCGAAAAAATTATTCAGCACGGTGTCCATATAGCGGCGCGCATAGTCGTCCTTCGAGACGACGGGGTAGTATTCATGGGTCTTGCCATAGGCCTTGTGTGCGACGAAGCCCTTTTTTTCGAGAATGCGGACGATGGTCGAAACGGTATTGTAGGCGGGTTTGGGTTCGTCCATCTCGTCGAGGATGCCGTGTACGACGGCGGCGCCCCTGTTCCACAATACCTGCATGATCTCCAGTTCGGCACGGGTCAGTTCCTGTGGTCGGTTCTTTACTATTCCTGTCATAACTACACTTTTAGTTGATTTACCTGCAACGAAGATAAAACTAATATTTTAGTTATACAACTATTTTTTTAATTATTTTGCCGGAAAATAAAAAAACTGCCCGCAATGCAATGCGGACAGGGTATCGGGCGAAGGGCAGCCCCGGGGCTATTCAGCCAACTCGACGCAGATCGCACCGTATTTACCCGCCAGCCCGTAGATTTGCACGGCCTCGACGGGCAGCATGTAGAAATAGCGCATGGGCACTGCGGCATCCACCGAAAAAGCGCCGGTATGGCAGATTTTCAGCCACGCCCCGATCGTCGAGGGCCGGCCGCAGAAGACCACCAGGGGTATCCGGTCGGGGTATACATCCCCGATGACAACCCCCTGGTCGGTATCGTACCGTGCCATTGTCCCGCGGTCGGTATGGACTTCGAGCGTGCGCAGGAACAGCCCGTCGATAAACTGGAAGACGCTGCCCGGGACACGTACGCCGTCGAGCACATAGACGGCTTTAGGGGACAATCGGCGCCACAGCTCCTCGGGCACCTTGAACATGGACACATCGCCGCCGCTGCGGCGTACTGAATCGTACTCGTCCCGCAAGGTATAGGTCGCAATGTGCTTCGGCACCGTGCGCCATGTTCGCGCGGCTTCGTCATAGACAGCGTTTGACCAGGTATATCCCGCGACATTGCCCAGCAGGTGCGGACGGGCGCCCTTTTTCCGGTCGCGCTCGATAAAAAATTTCAGCAGCCGCACCTTTTCACGCCGGGTAGAGTCGGAAAGTTTCATGCGGCGATCCCGGATCTTGACCTTGCGGACGTTCCACAAGGTCACGGCGTCGTAAGCCACGGCCTCCGAAGTGCGTTTCCGATTGAGTTTATAGGCAAAGGGGCGGCCTGCGGCGGCAAAACCGGCCGTAACGGCGGGGGAGGGCTCATCGGCAAGCTCCTCGCGCTGCGCCTGGTCGAAGCGCAGCTCCGCCTCGTGCTTCTGCGGCTCCTGCGCCGACACGCCATGTACGGCCATCACAGCGCCCAACAGGGCGACCAGCCGGATAAACAGGTTTTTCATGCTACTGTCTCTTTATGCTACTAAAATTTTAGTAAAAATAAAACTAAAAATTTAGAAATACAAATTTTCGGGGCAAATAACGGCCTGGGAATAATTGGAAACGGCCATGAAAAAGCCCCGGCAAAATTGCCGGGGCCTTATGCAGCAGGGTAGCGCGGCTACTCCAGCTTGAGGTCTCTCTTGATGCCTTCGATCTTGGCGTCGAGCTCGGCCTGCACCTCATCGAAATCGGCAACCGACGCCAGGGGAGCCTTCACGCCGAAGTAGAACTTGATCTTGGGCTCCGTGCCCGACGGACGCACCGACACGGTCGTGCCGTCCTCGGTGAACCACTGGAGCACGTTGCTGCGATCCTGCACGATCGGGGTCATGGCGCCGCTCTTCACGTCGGTCGTTTCGAGCGTCAGGAAATCGTTGATCTTCACGACGGGCGATCCCAGGATCGTCTTGGGCGGGTTCGCGCGGAATTCGACCATCATCTTCTGGATCAGTTCGGCACCCTCCTTGCCCTTGCGGACGACCGACACGAGTCCCTCGCGGTAGAAACCGTATTTCACGTAAAGCTCCTGCAGCCACTCGTAGAGCGTCAGACCCATCGTATCCATGGCCCATGCGGCGGCTTCGGCAGCCAGCGAGCAGGCCGACACGGCATCCTTGTCACGCACGTAATCGCCGGCAAGGTAGCCGAACGACTCTTCGCCGCCGCCGATATACTTGGCCTTGCCTTCGTTCTCGCGGATGATCTTGGCGATATACTTGAACCCCGTGAGGCAGTCGTAGCATTTCACCTTGAAATGGTCGGCCACGGCATTGGCCATCTGCGAGGTGACGATGGTCTTCACGACGTACTGGTTCCCGTCCAGCTCGCCGCGCTCGGCCCAGCGGGTCAGCTGGTAGCTCATCAGCAGCACCAACGTCTGGTTGCCGTTCAGCAGCACGTACTCGCCCTTCTTGTTGCGCAGCGCGACGCCGATACGGTCGGAGTCGGGGTCGGTAGCCAGGACGAGGTCGGCCCCCTCCCTGGCCGCGAGGTCGATGGCCATCGACATGGTCTTGCGCTCCTCGGGGTTGGGCGACTCGACGGTGGGGAAGTTCCCGTCGATGACGGCCTGCTCCTTCACCATGATGATGTTCGTGAAGCCGAATTTACGCAACGACGCGGGCACCAGGCGGACGCCTGCGCCGTGCATCGGGGAGTAGACGATCTTCATGTCGCGGTGCTTCTTCACGCTTTCGGGCGAGAGCGACAATTCGTGCACCTTATTTAAATAGATCTCGTCGAATTTCTCGTCGAGGATCGTGATGTTTTCGGGATTCCTGCCCGTGAGTATCATGTCCACGTCGGTGATCTTCTCCACTTCGGCGATGATATTCTTGTCGTGCGGCTCGGTGACCTGCGCGCCGTCCGTCCAGTAGGCCTTGTAACCGTTGTACTCCTTGGGGTTGTGCGAGGCGGTCACGACCACACCCGAATGGCATTTCAGCTCGCGGATGGCGAAGCTCAGTTCGGGCGTCGGGCGCAGCGAATCGAACAGGAAAACGGTGAATCCGTTCGAGGCGAAAATATCGGCCACATGCTCGGCGAACATGCGTGAATTATTGCGGCTGTCGTGGCCGATCGCAACCCGGATCTGCTCGCCCGCGAAGTTCTTCTTGAGATAGTTCGAAAGCCCCTGTGTAGCAGCCCCCACCGTGTAGACGTTCATGCGGTTGGTACCCACGCCCATGATGCCGCGCAAGCCGCCCGTACCGAATTCGAGGTCTTTGTAGAAACTCTCGGTGAGTTCTTTCATATCATTATCAATCAGGTATTTAACCTGCTTCTTGGTAGCTTCGTCGTAGTGGCCGTCAAGCCATGCCTGCGCTTTTTTCAGCACCAATTGTTCCAGTTCGTTAGCCATAAGTTTATTGGTTTTATTTATAACTTGATTATAGGACTGCCTAAAAAATTGATATGCAAATATACGAAATTTATTTCTATTATTCACTATCAGGGAGTTAAAATTGAATGTCCGGAAACCGTTGTTTTTCTATATATAAAAAAAGTGAAAATACAACACCTTTTCGGAAATCTTTTTGCAAAATTATTCACAACTTTGTCACATCAAAAACAGTGCAACCCTTATCATGTTAAACAACACGCAGACATATAGCGATATGTGGCAGAACTGCCTTGACCGGATCAAGGCACAGACCTCCGAAGAGGAGTTCGTGAAGTGGTTCCAGCCGATCGTACCGCTCGAGTTCGACGGCACCAACCTGCGCCTGCGTGTTCCCAACGAGAGCTACGTACACCAGATCGAAAAGAACTACATCCCGTTCCTGCGTCCGATCATCTCGCAGCTCTACGGACAGCAGACCCGGCTGCACTATGCCGTGCCGCGTTCGACACCCCCGGCCGTACCCGTTACCGCCGATGCCGACACCACGGCCATTTCGCGTTTCAACACGCAGACCAACACCGCAAATATAAAGAATCCCTTCGTAATTCCGGGGCTCAAGAAGATAATCATCGACCCGCAGCTGAATCCGGGGCTCACGTTCGCGACCTTCATCGAGGGCGAATGCAACCGCCTGGCACGTTCGGCGGGCATGTCCGTGGCCGTAAACCCGGGCAACAACCCCTTCAACCCCCTATATATATATGGGGACTCGGGACTGGGCAAGACGCACATCGTACAGGCCATCGGCCACGAGGTACGCCAGCGCCATCCCGAGTTGCAGGTGCTGTATGTCTCGATGAACAAATTCCAGGCGCAGTTCCAGACCGCGTACAAGAACGGCGAAATCCCCGATTTCATCCATTTCTACCAGATGATCGACGTACTGATCATCGACGACATCCAGGAACTGACCGGGAAGACGGGCACGCAGAATGCGTTCTTCAACATCTTCAACCACCTGCAGCTGGCGGGCAAACAGCTGATTCTCACCTCGGACAAGCCGCCCGTGGAGCTGAAAGACATCGAACAGCGCCTGCTGACGCGCTTCAAGTGGGGATTGTCGGCACAGCTCAACACGCCCGACTACGACACGAAGCTCAAGATCATCCGCGTAAAGGCGCAGAAGTTCGGGGCGCAGATTTCGGACGACGTGGTGGCCTACCTGGCGGACAACATCTCGGCCAACGTGCGTGAGATCGAGGGAGCGCTCTCGTCGCTGGTGGCCAACGCCTCGTTCCTCGGGCGCAAGATCACCACGTCGCTGGCCAAGGAGATCCTGAAGGTCTACGTGCAGCTCTACCAGAAGGAGATCACGCTCGACCACATCATCGAAGTGGTGTGCGAATACTTGAACCTCGATTTCGCTCGCTTCAACTCCACGGAGCGGACGCGCGAGATCGCCCAGGCACGGCAGATCGCCATGTACCTCGCCAAACAGCACACCAAGGCACCGCTCACGACCATCGGGGCCGCCATCGGAGGCCGCAACCACGCCACGGTGCTCCACTCGTGCAAGGCCGTATCGAACCTGATCGAGACCGACAAGGCGTTCCGCCGACAGGTCGAGGAGATCGAAAAGAAAGTGCTTGCGCAATAACCGGTTACAGGGAGGGGCTTCCGCCGGGAGGGGGTGCCCCCGCCACGAAGGCGCATCGCACAAAGCAGCCCCGGGCCGGAACAATTGCGGACACATACCGTAAAATCCAAACAGGGAGCCGTGACAGGTTTTGTCACGGCTTTTTTTTTATATATTTGCGGCCTGGGCAGGCGGGCAAACCCGCCGCCCGCAAAACATCCTGAAAACTCCGGAAGCCCGCCACGGGCGCAACCGGAAAAAACAAGCGACCACCGCATGGATCAACCCAAACTCGAACGCCTGCTGCGGCTGATGAAGCTACTCACGGCAAACACCACCTACAACGTCGACCAGCTGGCCGAACGGCTCCAGATGTCGCGCCGCACCATCTATCGCTACATAGACACCTTCCGCGAGGCGGGTTTCGTCATCAAAAAAGCGGGCGACTGCATTCGCCTCGACAAGGAGTCCCCGCACTTCCGCGACATCTCGCAGCTCGTGCATTTCACCGAAGAAGAGGCCGTGATCCTCAAGAGCGCCATCGAGAACATCGACGACACGAACCTGCTGAAACAGAACCTCAAACGCAAGCTCTACTCGGTCTACGACAACAAGACGCTGGCCGACACGGTCGTGCGCGGCAAGAACGCCCCGAACATCCGGACGCTGATCGAGGCCATCGACCGGCAACGGCAGGCCATACTGCACAGCTACCAGTCGCCGCACGGCGGGGAAGTCCGCGACCGCCGCGTGGAGCCCTTCGCCTTCACGACCAACTACGTGCAGGTGTGGTGCTACGATCCGGAGGCCGGGGCATGCAAGCTCTTCAAAACCTCGCGCATCGGGTCAGTGGAGCTTACCGCAGAGGCCTGGGAACACGGGGCGGAGCACCGCGAAGGGTTCATCGACGTCTTCCGCATGCACGGTGGCGCACGCCACCGGGTGCGGCTGGAGCTGGGGCTGCTGGCCTACAACCTGTTATGCGAGGAGTACCCGCTGGCCGAACGCGACGTCCGGCCGCTGGGGCGGGGAAGATGGCTGCTCGACACCCAGGTCGCCGGGTTTGCCGGCGTGGGACGCTTCGCCGTCGGGCTGCTGGACGACATCCGCATCGTCGACTCGCCGGAGCTGACCGCCTATATCCGCGATTATATCGCGGCAAACAAGTTGCTATAAGATTTTTTCGTATATTTGTAATACACATAAAACATCCGACATCATGAAAATAAACACGATCGCAACGCTGGGTGTGCTTTGCACGGCATTAGCAGCCGGTTCCTGCTGCCGGCAAACACCCCGAACGACTGAAACGCTGCCGGCAGCAGCGGCCGTCGTACTGCAGGATTACGGGACGGAACCGACCGTCCTGAACATCGAAAGCTACACGCTCGGGAACGAGAATTTCAGGACGGTGCTCTGGACGGGCAACAACCTGCAGGTCACGCTGATGACGATTCCCGTAGGCGGGGATGTAGGGTTGGAGCAGCACATGGGCATCGACCAGTTCCTGCGCATCGAAGAGGGTATGGCACAGGTGATGATGGGCGACAGCCAGGATAAGCTCGACTTCGTACGCGACGTGGAAGACGACTATGCGATCTTCGTCCCGGCCGGGAAGTGGCACAACATCGTCAACAAAGGCGACAAGCCGCTGAAACTCTATTCGATCTACGCCCCGGCGGAGCATCCCCACGGCACGGTACACAAGACCCAGCAGGAAGCCATGGAGGCCGAACACGCCCACTGACCACAGGGTAGGGTTCCGGCAAAAAAAACGCATGTTTCGCAAAAAAACATGCGTTTTTTAATTCCGTGTCACAAGTTGTCACTACGGCGCTGTTACTTTGTACCGTGAACCTAAAAGAAAACGATTATGGGAACAGCTTACAAAATCAGGTGCAGGCACTGCGGGGCGCAGTTCGAGCACCACATGCAACCGGGCTACGGCGTACTGCCGGTGTGCGTGGGATGCGGCGAATATGTCGAAACCGAAACGGCGATCCGCTGCCCGGCTTGCCGCAAGAAACTCAACACCACGCAGGAAGAGTTCAACGAACAGATCGAGGTGACCTACATGTGGGACTGAGCGGCGCGTGGCACACGCGGCAGGGCAACAAAAAAGTAGGCACAGAAGGGTGAAAATCCGCGGAAAATTCCTATCTTTACCCAAAATAGGCAGCGCTCGGGCCTTGCCCCGGAAACGGGGTACAGCGCAGGGTCTGCACTATTTTTGCGAAAACGAACCTTTTTTCGGAAACGTATGACACAGTTACAGGCGGGGGATATGGCCCCGGATTTCAAGTCCACGACCCAGGACGGTGCGGCGCTGACGCTGGCCGACCTGAAGGGACAACGCACGATACTCTATTTCTACCCCAAGGACAACACCTCGGGGTGCACGCTCGAAGCCAAGAGCCTGCGCGACGGCAGGGAAGAACTCGCCCGCATGGGATTCCGGATCATCGGCGTAAGCCCCGACAGCGAAAAATCGCACCGGAACTTCTGTGCCAAGCACGACCTGAATTTCACGCTGCTCGCCGACACCGACCACAGCGTCTGCGAAGCTTACGGGGTCTGGGCCGAAAAGTCGATGTACGGCCGCAAATACATGGGCGTACTGCGCACGACGTTCGTCATCGACGCCGAGGGGCGGATCGAAAAGGTATTCACCAAGGTCGACACCGCAAACCACTACCGGCAAATCCTGGACGCTTACAAATAGGACGGCACCAACCGACGACAGGCATGAAATTCTTTGCGGGCATACTACTTGCGGCAGGCAGCCTCTTGGGCACCTTGCAGCTTCCGGCACAAGGGCGGCCGGCAGCACTCGGGCATGAGCTTGCGCAAAGCCCCGCACGGGAATCCGCGGCGGAGCCGGGGCGGAAACAGCCGGCGGAATTCGCAGCAGGGTCTCCGGGCGTGCCCGCGACAGAACTTCCGGCCGAGTTCTCGGCCAAGGCGCATGCCGCCGCAAGTTCGCTGCGGATGCTTCCCCCCGAGGAGTTCGGGCTCCGGTGGCTGCAGGAAGAGGTAAACCCCTACCTGCGCGCACGCCGCAAACTCCACCGCACCATGCAGGAGCGGGCTGCGCAACAGGAGGAGTCCCTGATCCGATCCCGGCAGAAATACCCGCACGACCTGAACAGGCGAACCGGGCTCTGGGGAATAGGCAACACATCGGTCAACAACTGGAGCCCCTTCCAGGACCGGATGCTGGATGCCCGGACAATCAGCTTCCCAATGCCGCGCGGCACGAAAGCCGACAAGCGCACCGACCAGATGAAAGCCCTGGACAGGATGCGGCAACAAAAACGATAAAAAAAATTTCAAATAACGAGGAACTACACAAAATGGCAGAAAAAGTACAGGTAAATGCGGATAAGCTCAAAGTGCTTAACGCAGTGATGGAAAAAATAGAAAAGGACTTCGGCAAGGGCTCGATCATGCGCATGAACTCGCAGGAGGTGAACGACGTACCGGTCATCCCGACGGGTTCGATCACGCTCGACATGGCGCTGGGTGTGGGCGGCTATCCCAAAGGCCGCGTCGTGGAGATCTACGGCCCCGAGTCGTCGGGTAAGACGACCCTGGCGATCCACGCCATCGCCGAGGCGCAGAAAGCCGGAGGCATCGCGGCGTTCATCGACGCCGAGCACGCTTTCGACAGCTTCTACGCGCAGAAACTGGGCGTGGACGTCGACAACCTGCTCATTTCGCAGCCCGACAACGGCGAGCAGGCGCTCGAAATCGCCGATTCGCTGATCCGGTCGAGCGCGATCGACATCATCGTCATCGACTCGGTGGCGGCGCTGACCCCCAAGGCCGAGATCGAAGGCGAGATGGGCGACTCAAAGATGGGCCTCCAGGCCCGCCTGATGTCGCAGGCACTGCGCAAGCTGACGTCGAGCATCTCGAAGACCAAGACGGTCTGCATCTTCATCAACCAGCTGCGCGACAAGATCGGTGTCGTCTACGGTAATCCCGAGACCACGACGGGCGGCAATGCCCTGAAATTCTACGCCAGCGTGCGCATCGACATCCGCCGCATGTCGGTCATCAAGGACGGCGAGGAACAGTTGGGAACACGCACGAAGGTGAAGGTCGTGAAGAACAAGGTGGCACCCCCGTTCAAACGTGCGGAATTCGACATCATGTTCGGCGAGGGCATCTCGAAGATCGGCGAGATCGTCGACCTGGGCGTCGACTACGGCGTGGTCAAGAAAGCCGGCTCGTGGTTCTCGTACGGCGACCGCAAGATCGGCCAGGGACGCGACGCCGTGAAGGAGCTGCTGAAAAACGACGACGGGCTCCGCAACGAAATCGAGGCCAAGGTACGCGAGGCCATGAAGGCACCTAAACAATAAGGTATGGATTATACTGCCGAGGATGAAGTTATAATCAAGGAAAAGTGGGACGATCTGCTCCTCTCGTGCACCAAGATATGTAAGAACGACGAGGACTGGAATTTCATAAAAAGGGCATTTTTCCTGGCCAAGGAGGCACATCAGGGGGTAAGGCGCCGCTCCGGCGAGCCATACCTCCTGCATCCTATTGCAGTAGCCAAGATCGTCATCGAGGAGATCGGACTGGGCGTGAAATCGGTCGTGGCGGCATTACTGCACGACGTCGTGGAGGACACGGAATACACCGTGGAAGACATGGAACGCATCTTCGGGCCGAAAATCGCCTCGATGGTCGACGGGCTGACCAAGATGTCGGGCGTGTTCAACGCCGAAACCTCGGAACAGGCCGAATATTTCCGCAAGGTGTTGCTGACCCTCTCGGACGACGTGCGGGTCATCCTCATCAAAATCGCCGACCGCCTGCACAACATGCGCACGCTGGGGGCGATGCCGATGAACAAACAGATCAAGATCACGGGCGAAACGATCTACCTCTTCGCACCGCTGGCCTACCGGCTGGGGCTTTATTCGATCAAAAGCGAACTGGAAGACCTCTGCATGAAGTACCGGTTCCCGCAGCAATACGCCGAGATCACACAGAAACTCAATGAAACCGAGGCGTCGCGCCAGGAGTTCATCAGCAAGTTCAACGCCCCGATCATCGCGGGGCTCAACCGCGACAACATCAACTACGAAATCTCGGGGCGGGTGAAGAGCGTCTACTCGATATGGAGCAAGATGCAGCGCAAACAGATCCCCTTCGAGGAGATATACGACCTGTTTGCCATCCGCATCGTGTTCAAGCCGCTGCCGTTCCCCTCGGAAAAGACCCAATGCTGGCAGGTATACTCCACCATCACGGACATCTACACCCCAAAACCCGACCGGCTGCGCGACTGGATCTCGATGCCCAAGGCCAACGGCTACGAGGCGCTGCATTCGACCGTGATGGGGCCCGACGGCGTATGGGTCGAGGTGCAGATCCGCACCCAGCGCATGGAGGACATCGCCGAAAGGGGATTCGCCGCGCACTGGAAATACAAGCATGCGACCATCTCGCAGGACGAGGACGAATTCGACAAGTGGCTCAAACAGATCCGCTCGGCGCTGAACAGCCCCACGGAGAACGCAGTAGACTTCCTGGACAACTTCAAGTTATCGCTGTATACCTCGGAAATAGTGGTGTTTACACCCAAGGGAGAGGCCCGGAAAATGCCGTTCGGCGCCACGGCGCTCGATTTCGCATACGACATCCACTCGAAGATCGGAAACAGCGCCATCAGCGCCAAGATCAACCACAAGCTCGAACCGATCACCACGCAGATCAACAGTGGCGACCAGATCGAGATCATCACGGCCGACAATGCGCGTCCCAAGCCCGAATGGCTGGAGATCGTGACTACGGCCAAAGCCAAGCAGTCGATCAAGAGCTTCCTCAAACGCGAGCGGCAGAACAACATCGAGCGGGGTATGCACATGCTCGACGAAAAGATGAAGTCGCTCAATATCAAGCTCAGCGGCCGCGTCCTGCGCAAAATAGTACCCATTTACGAGAGTAACAACAAGGAGGAACTGTACAGCAAGATCGGGGCGGGGATCGTCAACCTCGACAACCTCGAAAAAGTCCTGAAGGTCAACTCCAAAAGCAAAATCCTCAAATTCTGGACGCTGTTCATCAACAAAAAGGAGGAGGAAGACGGCGACGACACGGCCGCCCCGGGCGAAACCGCCCCGGAAAAGGAACCGGCGGCAGAACCCCAGTTCGAAATCGCCGAATGCTGCAAGCCGATCCCCGGAGACAAGGTCGTGGGGTACCGCGACCCGGCGACGGGCAACATCATCGTACACAAAGCCAACTGCGACGAGCTGGACAGGCTCGCAGCGCAATTCGGCAAAAATATCGTCAAGGACGAAATCAAATGGTCGCAGCACAAGGCCATGTCGTACCTGGTCACCATCGAGCTGCGCGGCATCGACCGCATGGGCATCCTGCTCGACCTGGCGAAGGTCGTGAGCGGCGATTTCAGCATCAACATCCGCGAAGTCAGCATCCACAGCCACGACGGCATCTTCGAGGGCAGCATAAGCCTCTATGTGAAGGATGCGGAGGGCTTGCACGACGTGATGGACAAACTGCGCAAGATAAAAGGTATTGAAAGTGTCAAACGAACCCTGAGCTGATATGGAAAACTTCTCGACCGTCCTATGGATCGTAGTGATCGCAGCGGCCATGATATTCAACGTGGTATCGCAGAGCCGCAAACAGGCGAAGAAACAGGCCCGGCAGGCCGGCGACAGGCACGCCGGCAGCGAGGCATGGCCGTCATGGGATCCGGCAGCGGCCCCGCAACCTGCACCTCGGAAAGACGCCCCCGTCCGGCAGGAGGTGCAGCCGGCCGTGGCGTCGGCGGCAACCTCGACGATGGCGCCGTCGGCCGGATTCGAAGACGCGGCCCCGGCGGCCGGTTCCGGGCACACTGCGCACCTCAGCGGGCGCGGCAACGCGCCAAAAGACCGTCTGACAGCCGCGGAGCATCCCCACGCTGCGTATGACGACGCGCAGGAGGATGTTTCAGCCGAAATAGCCGAGGATTTCGACCTGCGCAGGGCCGTCATCTATTCGGAGATACTCAAGCCTAAATTCGACGAATAACGGCCGGAAGGAGGAGTTGCCCATGACACCCGAGGAGACAAAATGGCGGGCGAGCGTTTACGCCCCCGAAAAATTGAGGCGGAAACTGAAGCTGCAATACTGGCTGCTCGGCGCCTGGAGCCTCCTGGCAGGAGCATGGGTCGTATCGTTATGTACGGGGACGGACACATTCGGCTGGACGGCCGCCGTGGCTCTGTTCGCCGGTTATGCCAACATACTGCTCGGCATCGTCAACCTCAGGCGGCTCCTGGCCGGGAAAAAGCCGTTTTAGAATGGTGAACGGTAAACGACAGAAAGAACGCAAAAAAACGGAAATCTAAAAAAACGAAGTTATGTCATCCATCTTTACACGCATCATTGCCGGCGAGATCCCTTCGTATAAGGTCGCCGAAGACGAAAACTATTACGCATTCCTCGACATCAACCCGCTGACCAAAGGGCACACGCTGGTGGTCCCCAAAATGGAAGTGGACTACATTTTCGACCTCGACGACAAGACATTGGCCGGCATGATGCTCTTCGCCAAAAGGGTCGCGGCCAAAATCAGGCAGGAAATAGCCTGCAAGAGGGTCGCAGTAGTCGTTTTAGGGCTCGAAGTACCGCATGCACACGTCCATCTGATCCCCATACAGAGCGAAAACGACGTGGATTTCCACCGCGAAAAGCTCAAATTGACGCCGGAAGAGTTCCGGGAAATTGCAGCAAAACTCTTCGGATAAGGAGCTGTTTACAAAAATATAATTACTTATATTATAAGCGGATAGTGGGTTATTAACACTATCCGCATTCTTTTTATTTAACATAATATTTGCGGAGAGCAGGAGTTTGCCGAAAAAGCACTTGCTGTTACCGGGAATACCGGGGAAAATCGAATTTTTTATCGAAAAAGGGTAGTGTATTTACAAATGTAAATATCAAAGGGGAGGGTACTTTCCAATTGTAATTACAAATGTTAATCAACAAGAAGCGTAATCCCTGTTGATTTATATTTTTGTAAAAACAGTAGGGGAGTGCAAACAAAGCCTATCCGCAATGCAAAGTACATGAGTTAAATTGTTAAACAACCACACATATACACACTAAATACCAGTAAGTTACACTATTTATATACAAATTAAGTTAAACAATATCGGAATGGGTACAGAGTGGTTGTGCAAAACAGATCCCCAAGAGTAATTTTAGCATATAATTATGCTAATTATCAGCAATATACATATATTTATATCAACCAACAATGGATAACAATCTGCCCGGATGAATTTAACGATATTATTTCTTTTACAGATGTAAACATTATCAACAATTATTAACATTTTACAAATGCAGATCTTACTTGTTTTACAAAAGAAAAAACTTTATATTTGTAAAAAATTACGCTGATGAGGGAAAAATTGCTCGATTTGATGAAAAACGAAGGATTGAAGCCGAGCCAGCTTGCAGAGCAGCTCGAGATCAATCCCGCCGGAATATCCCACATTCTCGCAGGACGCAACAAACCGGGCTTCGATTTGCTGCAAAAGATCCTCAGGAGGTTTCCCCGGATCAATCCGGATTGGCTGCTGCTCGATTCCGACAAAATGTATCGGGATGAATATCCGGCAGCCTCGTCGGGCCAGCAGGCCTCCCGTACAACGGCGGCACAAAGGTCGTCCCCCGAATTGGGCAACGACCTTTTCACGCCGACACTGCCGGGCGGACTTCGGGCGGATGAAAAACAAACGCAGGACGCCGACGGGCATGACGGATCTGCGACGCAGTTTCCGCCGGCGTTGTTCGGCAAAGCGAATATCAAACGCGTCGTCGTGCTCTATGATGACCAGACCTTCGAAAGTTTTACGCCATCGACAAAGCGTTGAAATAATCCATGCGGGCAGATGCCCGGAATATTCGATTCTCGGAAAGATAAAATTCGGACAACCCGGTTTCCGCTTCGAAACGGACGGTACGTGGTCTATTCCCGAAACACTTGGCAATTACTTATTAATAGGTAAGGAGAAATTCCTGGCAACGGTACAATTGCCTGTCTTCATAACCCGCTTTATTTAACATAATGTTAATATTAATTCAATAAAAACCCCACAACGGTACAATCGCCTAAATGCGAACCCTCCCGAAACGGCGATAAAATTACGCCCCAAACCCTGAGCGCCTCTATGAGACTGGAAACGTGCGCCTAACGGGTTACTGTTCCGCAACGTAATAGCGATCCGGCGTTTCAAATATCGCCTGCGCAGGAATCAAGCTACGCTTCGGTCGTGCTCCAAATCCCTTGCAGGATATGCGCGCGCAAGCACGCCGGAGACACAAAAGCACAAATTTTATCCGCCTACATACCAACACCTTAACAAAATACCAATACGGCACATGGCGATCGTATGTCATTTCCGTGTTTTTTTGCTATTTTTGTAACGGTTAAATCAAAACAAATGGCTGGAAATGACTGCTGTATAAAACGCTCGGCAATTATCCTCGGGGCTTTCATGCTTTTTTTCGTGCTGTGGTATTTCAATATAGCCGTGAGGCCGTTCGAAGGCTGCATCGGCAGTTCGCAGACGCTCCATTATACACTGAATTACCTGTTGGCGGGGCTTATTCCGTCCGGGGCATTGTTCCTGCTGCACGCACGCCGGGACATCGCCTCGTCGATGGGCCTGTCGCACGGTTTCGGCACAGGGCTGCTCTTCGCCGTAACGGCGACGCTGCCGATGATCGCCGGGTATGCCGTCATCGGCGAGTTCGACCGGGAACTCTCTGCCGACGAAGCATTTACATGGATATTCATTGCCGGGATGTTCGAAGAGCTGGTATACAGGGGATTCGTCTTCGGACAGCTCTTCAGGTACGCCCGCTGGGGGTTTCTGCCCGCGGCACTGTTGGCGGCACTGGCATTCGGATCGTTGCATCTCTACCAAGGGCACGACCCGGTATCGGCACTGACGGCCTTCGGGGTTACGGCACTGGGCAGCATTTTTTTCAGCTGGCTCTATGTCGAATGGAACTACAACCTCTGGAGCGTAATCTGGCTGCACACTCTGATGAACCTACCCTGGATAGTGTTCCGCGTAAGTACGAGCGGCGCCGTCGGCGACATAGGGGCCAACGCGTTGCGGCTCTGCACCATAATTCTGGCAATCGGCCTGACTGTTGCATACAAGAGGAAACGGGGACTACCCACCGAATACAGATCAATACATTAATTACCAACAAGATACAAGATGCGTAAAATCTACATCGCCCTACTCATAGCCATCGTGTGCGGCGGCTGCACATCACGCCGCCAGGCGGACGGCGAGCCGCTGTACGTCTCGATCCTGCCGCTCCGGAGCCTCGTACAGGGAATTGTCGGCGACGATTTCGACATCGAGGTACTCGTACCGCCTGGAGCGAGCCCCGAAACCTTCGAGCCGACACCCCGACAGTTCGTCGGCCTGAACAAAGCCCGCATGGTCTTCAATGTCGGGCTTATCGACTTCGAAACCACGCTGTTGGCAAAGATCGAAGACCAGGCGAAGGTGGTCAACCTCAGCCGCGGCATCGAGCTGATCGCCGGCACCTGCTCGCACGGCAGCCACGGCCATACGCATACGCACGGCATCGACCCGCATGTCTGGACATCGCCCCGGGCATTGCAGAAGATGGCGGAAAACGCCTATGAGGCGATCCGGGAAGCCTATCCAGACTCGGTAAAGTATGAAACGAATTACAGGCTGCTGCAACAGGAACTGAAGGCACTGGACGAACGGACGGCGGCACGGATCGCCGCAAGCGACGTGGAATATTTCATCATCTACCACCCCGCCCTCACCTACTACGCCCGGGACTACGGGTTACGGCAGATTGCCATCGAAGCCGACGGGAAGGAACCGTCGGCAAAACAACTGACACAGCTTATCCGGCAGGCACGCGAAGACGGCGTGCGGCGCATCCTCTACCAGAGCCAGTTCCCGGCATCGGCCGTGGAGGTCATTGCCCGCGACATCGACGCCGAGTATGCGGAGGTAGACCCGCTGCGTGAGGACGTGATCGCAAACATCGAAGAGATAACCGGCATAATCACACGGAGATGAACCTGGTGACATTACACCACGTCGGCGTAGCGTACGACGGGTACGAGGCGCTGAAAAATGTCGACCTCACGATCGCACAGGATGATTTCCTGGGAATAATAGGCCCCAACGGAGGCGGGAAAACGACACTCGTGAAGGCGATCCTCGGGACGGTACCCCACACCGGCGAGGTCGTGCTCGCCCCGGAGTTGTTCCGCGGCAAGGAGCGGCTGATCGGATATATGCCCCAGATCAGCAATTTCGACCGGACATTCCCGATCTCGGTGTTGGAGGTGGTATTGTCGGGGCTGCAAGGGCACCGGGGCTTCGTTTCCCGGTACACGAAGGAAGACCGGGCGAAAGCCCTCCGGCTGCTCGAAACATCGGGGATCGGGGAGACGGCACGCAGCCCCATCGGCGAGGTTTCGGGCGGGCAGATGCAGCGGGCGCTGCTGTGCAGGGCGGTGATTTCAGACCCGAAGCTGCTGATACTGGACGAGCCGGCGAATTTCGTGGACAACAAATTCGAAAACGAGCTTTACCGGACGCTGCGCGAGTTGAACAGCCGGATGGCGATCGTCATGGTATCGCACGACATCGGCACGATCACCAGCGTGGTGAAGGAGATCGTCTGCGTGAACCGCCGCGTGCACCGCCACCATTCGAACGTCATCACCGAGGAGCAGCTGCGCAATTACGACTGCCCTATTCAGATCGTATCCCACGGGCATATCCCGCACACCGTGCTGGAGCACCATCCGGGCGACTGCTGCTGCGACCACGACTGATCCGGGGCGGGACAGCGCACACGCCTGCCTGCGGCTGGGGCGCGATGCCGGCAAGGCCGGCTCCGCCAGCCGCCGCCCAAATGTACCCGCCGCAGACCGTTACACGGTCTTCGCATTCCCGGGCAGGGTTATGAATTTCGTCAGGAAAGCCCCGAAGAAGTAAAGCCCGGCCAAAATCCATACGACGCCCTCGCCGCCGACCAGCCGGTAGAACACCCCGACGATGGCGGGGCCGACGAAAACCGGAAGCCCCGCACCGAGGTTCAGCACGGAAACGGCTGCCCCCTTGTCCTTTTTGACAAGCGAGGGCATCAGGGCCGACAGCGGGACATATCCGGCAAGCAGGGCGCCCCAGAGTACGCCGGCAGCCATCACCACCCAGAAATTGCCCGCCGAAAACTGCGGCGAATAGTAGAACAGCAGCGTGGTGATACCGCAGCCCACGCCGCCGAACCAGATAATGGTGTTGCGCCACCCCACTTTGTCGCCGACAAAGCCGAAAATGAGGTTGAAGACGATGTTGGCCGTGAAAATAGTGCCCCAGATCCGGAGCCACTCGGTCGTCGTGAACCCGTAGTCGGCCATATACATCGGGAGGAAAACGGGAAAAGCGAATTGCGCCGTGGTGTTGATTACACGGACGATGCCGCCCAAGAGCACCTTCGGTTCCTGCTTCATGATGGTGATACCCTTCAGCAACTCCCTCATCTTCTCACGGGTACCGCCCGCAACGGCAAGCCGTTTCTGCGACTTGTTCATCACCAAGGCGAAAAACGCCCCCAGCAAAGCCCAGAATACGGATGTCCACAGCGTATTGATATTGCCGATGCGCTCGATGGCCCAACTGGAATAGTAGGCCCCGAGGACGTTGAGTCCTCCGGTAAATACGAACCAGAACCAGCCGACGGCCTTTCCGAGGCCGTTCTTGGGCGCGGCATAGGCGATCCAGACCAAAAAAGAATAGGCGAACAGCGGATAACCGAACCCGCGCAGGGCATAGGTCGCGAGCATCAGCGGGTAATGCAGTCCGGGCAGCGACAGACCGACGAAGCCGCAGGTACCCAGCAGGTAGAGCACGAGCCCGGCGAACATCGTCCGTTTGACGCCGTACGCCTCGGCCAGGACGCCCGAGAACCACGCAGAAATAGCGATGGTCACGCCGTACATGGTGAAAAGCCCGGCGGATTGCTCCAGGGACAAACCCCGGCCGATGAGGTACGGGCTCAGCCATCCCTGCTCGATGCCGTCGCCCATCATGAAAATAAGAATTCCCAAATACGCCCAGGCAAGGGGTTTGGGCAAGCCGATTTTGTCGAAAATTGTCCGGTTCATAGTAAGTATGGGTTTATGCTGGTCTGGGGTTTCGTCGATATTCCGGCGTCATCGCCGTTGCGCCCTACCCTTTCCGGAAAATTCCGGATAAAAATAGCCGCGATGCTCCGGGTAGACAAAGGAACAACAAACGAAATATTAATTTTCTTTTTACAACCCAACAAATATACTTATTTTTCATAAAAAAGCAAAAATAAGAAAACAAAACACAATAATAAAAAGCAATCCATATGGAAACCGGCATGAAAAGCGCACGCGAGGATGCGAGGGAGGACAGACGGGAACAGGGGCGAAAAGGGAGCGCGCGAGGACGCGGGGGGGGGCAGGGAAAGGATAAGGGAGGAACAGACGCGGTACAGGAAAATACAACGGGGAAAATCGCGGAGAGAAGTGGCGGGAAGGACGAGAGATGGAGCGAGTAACAGGCAGGAAAGGGTGCCGGGAGCACTGCCCAGGAAACAGCTGGGGAAAGGCTGTCGGGAAAGGCTTTCAGGAGAGCTGCCAATGCCGGATGAAGGCAAAAAAAGCGGTTCCGCCATGCAGAACCGCCCCTAATCGGAATGAACCAGCTTTACTTTTTCGCCTCGTTGATCTTGCTAAGCTTCTCGAAGAGTTTTTCGAACTCACCCACCATCTCGACACGCAGCGCAGCATAGTGCTTGCGGACAAGCGAGGGGTTATGCGGCTCGGCGGGATTGTTCGCCTTGGTGAAAAGGTCGTTGCGGACAGCCACGGCCTCCTGCATCACCTCGAAAATCTCCGTCTCTTTCGAAGGCTGAAAACAAATTGCCATATCGCAGTCGAAAACCACCTCTTCCAGACGATAGTCGATCTCCTTTTTCAGGTACCTTAAATTTGCCATATTATCGTGTATTTAAAAATTTCCTGGACAAAGGTACGAAAAAGCTTTGGATTACCAAAGGTTTATCGGGCGGGGACGATTATTAAAAACTTTTATTATCATTTGCAGCGGTTCGGAAAAAGGCCAACCGGGGCTCCCGAGATCGGATCATCAGAAAGCGGAGGAAACCACTGCGGCTGGCAGCGGAGCCGCATCGGCATCGGCATCGGCATAGATTGCACCCGCCGCCGATGCGCACCTACGAAAAAAGGATTCCCTAAAGAAGGGAATCCTTTTTATCGGCGGATACCGGGCTACATCCTTTCGAGTTCCCGATAGGTCTTTTTGCCGGCTTTGGCGGCGGCCTTGGCGGCCTGTGCCTCCTCCCTGGCGATCTTGCGCGCGGCACGTTCCTGTTCGCGGGCGATGCGTCGGGCTTCACGGAGTTCCTTCTTCGAATAGTGCCCGGCCTCCTTCAACGCTTCACCTGCCTCGCGCCGGGCTTCGCGAAGGTCTTTCCGGTAATCGGTATCCCCGGGCATCTCGACGATGATACCCGTTATCGACTCGTCGACAACCTCGCATCCGCACGGCTCGCAACCCTGCCCGGCAGGCTGGGGTGCGATTTTGGGCTTGGGGATCATCGTGCGCTGCTCGACAATGCTGCCCGCACCGTAATTGATCGTCAGTTCGACGCGGCGAAGCGGCGGCAGGATATGCTTTATCATATACTCCCAAGCCGCAGGTATCTTTTTCAGCGCCAACTCCTTGGCATCGGACGACTGTTTCCCGTCGAGGATTCCGAGCACGGCCTGTTTGTCGGGTACGGGCGACCGGGCGACCAGCGCACGGCACATCTCCCAATCCTCGGCGACGGAATTGAGCGTGACGTCGTACTTCTTCGAAAAACCATACTTCTTGTCAACGTAACTCTTGAAATCCCGGGCACGGTTCCGAGCGAGGGTCTCGTTGAACGCCCGGGGCCCGTCGGGCGAAGAATAGCCCGTGATTTCGACCGATTTGACATGCATCAGCGTATCGCGCATGAGGTTGTCCACAAAGGCGTTCAGCCCGTCGAGTTCGCGCGAATTGCCGTCGAGCGCCGCGGAAAGGCTGGCCAGGTTGATCTGGTAACGGATCGAATAATCCGTGTCGCCCTGACGCTTCACAAGGAACCTGCGGACGATGTAATCGCCGTCGGTGGCCTCCGACAGCATCACGGTGTCGGCCGCAGGCGCCGGCACCGCGCTCCCGGCCCGGGCCGTCGCTCCGGCAGCGGCACACAACGCAAGGAATAGAGCGAATGTTGTAAAGATTGTTTTCACGCAATAATGGTGTTGGTTAATTCTTGCCACGCTATTCGCAAGATTCGTACCACGTTAAATGCCCGGATACGGAGCCGGATAAGGATTTTTCGTTATATTTGTAAAACCTTATTTACCATAAATCTATCCCGACATGCAAATGGATCTCCTCGACAATCCCAAAATCAAGCAGATAAAATCCCGCTATCTGCTGCTCGCACTCATCCCCGCAGTGCTGTTGTTAATCGCATTCATAAGCTGCACGACGATCGACAGCGGGTCGGTCGGCATCCGCTTCAAGAAATGGTCGTCGGACGCCAGCCAGTACGGAGGCGTGCTCGGCACGTGCAAAGGCTGGGTGTGGTACAACCCCATCACGCAAAAGATCTTCGAATACCCGATCTACGTCCAGCGCAAAACCTACGAACCGTTCCGCGTCAACGCCAAGGACGCCTCGGAATTCACGATGGATCCGACGATCGCCTACCGGCTCGACCCAGACAAGGCCACGGCCGTATTCACCAAATACCGCAAGACCCTCGGGGAGATCGAAGACGGTTACATCCGCACCTGCATCTACGAGGCATACCGTACGTGTGCCAACCAGTATACGTCGGACTACCTGATGTCGCACCGCGGGGAATTCGAATCGGAGGTGCGCAAACGCCTGGAGGTGAGCCTCTCGTCGGAAGGATTCCTGGTGGAGGAATTCACGTCGCAGATCACCCCTCCGCAATCGCTCGCGGAAGCCATCAACGCCAAGAACGAGGCCGTACAGAATGCGCTGAAGGCGGAAAACAAGGTCAAGGAGGCCGAGGCGAACGCCAAAATCGAAATCGCCAAGGCACAGGGCGAGGCACAGGCACTGCGCATCAAAGGCGACGGCGAAGCCTATTACAACCGCGTCGTGGCACAATCGCTGAGCCCGCTGCTCGTGCAGCAGGATGCCATCGACAAATGGGACGGCAAACTCCCGACATACAGCGGCGGCGGCGCATTACCGTTCATCAACATCGGGAAATGACCCGGAATTGCCTGCCGGGAAATAATCCCCGCTGGCGGTACATGAGGGGAGGGCGTATTGAACTGCACCCCAAAAGTTGGACATAA
>NZ_FR893474.1:0-6299 GCF_000435435.1 Alistipes sp. CAG:29
GGACGGCTGCTCGGCATACGTGATACGAACACCGTAGTCGGAGCCGTCGCCCAGAAGACGTCGGAAACCCGGAAGGTCATCCGGTGTAGAGATAACCATGATATCGCGGATACCCGCAAGAAGCAAAGCCGAGAGCGGGTAGTAGACCATAGGCTTATCATAAATCGGAAGCAGCTGCTTGCTGACACCTTTCGTGATCGGATACAGGCGGCTGCCGCTCCCGCCCGCTAATACTAGGCCTTTCATGAGTCAAGTGAATTTTGATACACTTCCCGAAAATCTCAATATGCTAATCAACTCCACTAGGCTACACAAGTCATTTTACCCCTTAAATATACAATTGATTAGGTCACACAATCAGCTTGATTGATTCTATTTTTACAAAGAAGGTATTTACAATAGATTACTGATTTTTGAATCGAAAACAAACTCGGATCTACTACCTTTGTTCTTTATGTATCAATATGTTATGGCCATTCTTTGTTTTTGAGGTCACGAGGTTGTAGCGGCCATTTTACTCCACATTACATCTCTATGCTAGAAATGTAAAAATACGAATTATTTTTGATGTTTCCAAATATCAATTTATTGGAAAATTGGGTTGTGCTAACATACATTATCGACAGCTAATGTGAATGTAATGAAAACTGTAAACTTAGTGCCCAACAATAGATTCAATAACGCCAATATATTTACGAGTTCCAACTTCCCGAGTTAGATGTTCTAGAATATAACAACGACCTCGTTTTCCCATTTGAACGCACTCCTCCGGATTAGAATATAAAATATGTACTGCCTTGACAAATTCCTGAATATTTTCAGCTTCTGTAAATACTCCAAGACGATTCTTTTCGATAATATATTGCATATCAGTCCCTCTATCAAAACTAGCCAATACAGCAGTTCCTGCAGACATAATGCTCCATGTTTTACTAGGCATTGCAATGTCTCCAAATCCTTGTTTGCATGATACAACTGCGACATCACCCAAACTATACACACACGAAACCTTTTCATACGGTTGAAGTGGTAAAAATTTTAAATTGGAGAGTTGCATGTGTTTGGCCTTTGTGATGTATGGCTCAGCTTGTTTCTCTGCCCCAAAAACCAAAAATTGTATATCAGAATTATCGTGTAATAAGTTTGCAGCCTCAAGTAAAATATCAATATTCTGAGCACTACCCAAATTCCCTGCATATACAACATAAAACTTGTTTTGATCCAATCCAAATTCGGCAAAAAGGGGATTTTCATTCCGTGGTATCGGGATAATAGCAGTTTCATCAACCCAATTGTATATGACCTCGATTTTGGACTCTGGGACACCCTTGGCCATAATATTGCGTTTGAAATCCTCAGAGATGACGATGATCCGGTCGGCATTCCGATAGGTAAAATCTTCAATCATCCGACCGACTTTCCACAATGCCCCACCTTTTTTTGCCATGCCCGTTCCAACCAAGGAATCGGGGAAAATGTCCTGAAGACTGTAAACGAGTGGGATGCGCCGTATTTTCTTAATCAATGCAGCCATTGCTCCTTGGATAGGTGGTGTGCTGGAAATAAACATTACATCGCATTGCCGAGCCTCCTGGGCAAAACATCCCCAATAAAATTGTCGGATGCACGACAGACTGTAGCGTAACGCACGCACTATCGGACCTCCACCTTCACGCATCAGAGAGAACCGATATACGATCATTCGGCCGCCATACATCGAATCAGCCTTTCGGTGTTTGTATTTTTTTCGTTCTTCGATGGAAATACCTCGTGTCGGAACCGGTGTATAAACCACCATGTCGAACCCTGCATCAGCAAAAGCTTGATTTCGGTTGTCGCTTAAATAAGCACTTGCCGCCTGCTCCGGATAAAAATAAGCTGGCAGATAAAGTATTTTCACTCGCAGTATTTTTAAATAAAACAACGGTAGTCCACTCGATCCGATTCTGCCAACACGATATCACGCCCTAAACCTAATAAGCTAGCCTCGCGATAGATTTCATGGGCAAAATTCAAATCGATGTAAGAAAGACCTACTGAATTGAAATAGATAAACTCCTCGTCACTCTCCCGTCCCTTTTTCTGACCAGCGATAATTTCCGCTAAATCGGCATAAATATCTTTATCCTTGAGTAATCCCTCTTTATACATGCGGCAAATCGTCTGGGTGCGGTGCTTGGAAGCATTCCAATCATCACATACGATCTTATCGGCTTTGAGGGCCACACCATATTCATCCTCCCAACCTCCTACATGGATATAAAGCATTCCGGCCCGAACATCCCGAGCCTTCAGTACCGGTGCTTGTCCGCTAATGGCTGTTACGATGATATCGGTATCTGCCACGGCCTGCGAATTATCGCCTCGGCAGGCGATAAAATGAACATCCGGAATTATTTTATCAAATTCGGCTATGAATCGGTCTTCGGTTGCACTGTGCCGGGAAGCAACTTTGCAGGTTCTGATCGATGGGAAGAGATGTTTCAGCAGTGTAAAGTGCATCCGAGCCTCTTCTCCGGCTCCAATAAATCCAACTGTTTCCACCTTTTTGGGTGCCAAATATTTGGCTGCGACACATCCTACGGCCGCTGTCCGAAGTTGTGTGCAAAGTGTTCCATCGATTACAGCGATTGGGAATCCGGTTTCGATTTCTGACAACAACATAACCCCCGTCACATTCTGAATGCCTTTCGGAGCATTGGTTGGAAAAACGGAAACCCACTTTAATCCGGCTACTTTATTTCCCAATAAAGTAGCCGGCATACAGTTAATCCGATTTTGTGTCTGTGTGTCAAAAATCTGAGATATTTTATCAGGAAAAAGAACCTCTCCTTTTGAAGCTTTAAGAAAAGCGTCTTCAACAATTTCGAAGAGTCGATCTGCATGACTATCAAAAATTGCAGCTACATCTTCTTGAGTTATAATTTTTATTGATATAGTATTATTCATTGCCCTTCCATTAGAAAATTATTTTTCCGACGTCCAGCATTCGATTCACCATGTTATTCCCATGCTCGTCAAAAACAACCAGCATTTGGTGAATCCGATCTATGGTTTGTATACATTCCTCAGTTGTATTACAAACAAAATGAACCAATGCAAAAACTTGAGAGAATGATCCCGAGGATTCAATCCGATCATGAAGATATTTAGTCGTGGCTAGATAAACTATGTTTTCTAACTGAGCAATTTTATCTAAACCTGAAATACTAGAAATTGTTCCAGCATTGATATGAACCGGATATATGCAATAATATTTCTTTCGAGGCAGGGTACTCCGAATTAATGAGGTGTGTTCGGAGATACAACTTTCGCCAGTTAATGCATAATGAATATCCGCTGCGACTTGATTAATTTGATAAAAATAATCGACTGGGTATATTGAAACCGATCCACCGTATCTAAATCCTACTTCATTAAAATAGTAATTTTCTCCATCATGAAAAACTTCAATCCAAACACTGCCTTCTCGAATGCCGATAGATTGAAACATCTCTGCAATTTTTTCGTCAAAATGTAGACGGAATTCTTGAGTAAGTTTACTCTCGAATACAAACAAACCTCCAACATAGCTACCTTGCTTTTGGTATTTCACTGGATATTTGTCTTCCAAACCAGAAAAATACATCTTGCCGTTACTGAAAGTATAGAACACCACAACGCCATCGTTTTTTACAAATTTTTCCACAATGACGCTGCCTGTGGGCGATGCCTGACGTGCAATCGCATAACCTTTTCTCAACTCTTCAGAATTTCGGCAAACGGAAAAGCCACTGCTACCACAACCATCCGTTGGTTTGGTAATTACAGGAAATGCACTATCGGGAATATTGCGTTTGGGATTCTCCAATTCATAATCATATTTCGGAACAACCGGCAGGCCATACTCGATACATAATCGTTTAAAATGCTCTTTGTTTTGCAAATACTCCTATAATCGGGCAAACGAAATGTGCACTTTTTACAAACGAAATGTGCAAAAAAAAGATTTTTTTTCACGCCAAACTAAAAGCGTTTAATCAGTGTTTGAACAGCGTTTAAACAGCCGTTTAGAAACACAAAATCAAACGCTTTTTTCTTGAAAAATAAACAGCGTAACTATTTGCAGTTTAAGATATTTTTCGTATCCCCGTTTCGGGGAATTATATGTTATACGACAGCTTGTTTATACAGCATGATGTCCGTATATTTGGAGTTGTGGTTTATCGACACGTTAAACTCCCGACGTTCGGCTCCCTCGAATGGGTTGCTATTGAATTGTGTGCGTGTAAACCAGTCGATCAGTTCAACGATTTGCGATTTATTGGAGGTAAAATACACGTATGATTTCCCCTGCAATATCTTGAGTACATCAAGGTAATCGGCCAGTCGCCAATAGCACTTATACGCACCTACTTCGGTCGAGAGATACGGCGGATCGACGAGGAACACCGCACCGGAT
This sequence comes from Alistipes sp. CAG:29, assembly GCF_000435435.1. NCBI lineage: Bacteria > Pseudomonadati > Bacteroidota > Bacteroidia > Bacteroidales > Rikenellaceae > Alistipes > Alistipes sp. CAG:29. The sequence goes on from NZ_FR893474.1 coordinate 4,442, forward strand.
ACATCCTTGTATTGCTCGAACAACTCGTGATAGTCCTGCTTCACGATCTCGACCCCATCCAAATACCCTTCTGCCGAAAAGTCAGTTTGCCGAACTGTATTGTAAAACCCATCTTTTGCCAACTCGTCGAATGAGGTCACATATTTCCCAGAGAACAACAACGATCCCGAGAGGGTAATATAATCGACAAACCCGGTTTTTTCTTCCTCGGCCACACGGTCGAGGATTTGCTTTCGCAATGCCTCCGACAGTCGTTGATTCTTGGAAATTCCCCCCCCCACAAAATTCCGGATGTCGGCCAGCAGAGCATTGGTTCGTGGGATGTTCTGCAGGCGTAGGTGAAAGTCGTCGAAGTCGTTATACACGACCTGCACATCGGGCCGCTCCTGCTTCGCCACATGCGACAGCAGTCCACTACCGCCGAACAGATCAACGAATACCGTGGCGTTGGGGAACTGCCCGAGTGCCTTCTTGAATTCGCCGACAAAACGGCGCTTCTGCCCCATGAACGGCAGCGGGGCCGAATTGTAAACAAGTTTCTTCATTCAAATAAAAAAGAGTATATTTGCACATCTCACCACGTACTAAAAACGCCGTAGCACATCCGAAGGCTTTAGCCCTCGGTGGATGTGTTACGGCGCATTCGTTCTGCTGTACGTGGTGAGATACTACAACAGACCGGGGGCTTTTTCATGCCCCTATGTAATCGGTTTTATTTTACGAGATACCCGGCGACGAGCAAGAGCCACGTTGCGAGGTTCCCGACGGCATATGCTACCGCCTCGCCTCGGGATAGTTTCACCGCTCGGACTTTTGCGACGAGGTGCGCGAGCCCCAGCGCGGCGAGAGCCACGACGGGCATAGCAGTCCAAAGCGAGAGTCCGCAGACGAGTGCGACGATGGCGGTCATGGCCGCCGCGACGAGCCCCAGCGCGAAAGTCTGGTAGCACTCCTTGCCGACCGCTGCGAGCAGGGCGAGGATCAAAGAAATTGCTTTTTTCATTGTGCGATGATATTTTGGTAAAACGATGTTTATTTCCAGCGGCCTATGGCAATCCAATACAGGGGTTCTCCCGCAGGATTTACTCCTGCATTCTGCGCATAACTTTTTCGGGCAATAAAATACGATGCGGTTTTGCTGTTCACCGAAGCCGATGCAACGCCTGTTTTTGCACCGAAGGCTACCGTGGTAACGACACTGTACGGTACAGCATAAAAGGTCGTCGGGAAATAAATGGTTGTGGTTCCCGTTGAATCGCTTCCGGTGTTATAGCCCCATTGCAGCAGTAGCCCGTCGGGCGCCTTGTAATAACCGTTGGTTGAAAACAGTTTTCCCAGCGAAACGTTCGCAAGGTCCTTCGCAGCCTTGTTATTCCACGCCGATTTTTCCGTGTCAGACACAAAAAGGTGTCTGCCATCCTGCTCTACTCGTTCGGCGGGGATATTGCCCTCAAAATTCCCCCCCCCAGCATACGGGAGAGCATTCCAACCCTTCACGCCGTCTCCGAGCTTGTGACGGCCCGTGTCGGATTCATAGACAACCTCTCCGGCGAGTAGTACGGGATTCTCCGCGGTCAGCGCGGCCGCTGTGTACATTGGATGCTGTATTCTGCCTTTCATAATTACATCTGCTTTTTTGCCTGCGCTTTGCATTGCTCGGCGTATTCGTAATAGGCCGCGAACTTATCCGGCTTGGTGTCCCGCTGGCGGAGTATCGCCAGCTCTTCGTCGACCGAATACCGCTCTCGGATGCTTTGCTGCACCCGCTGTTCGTAGGTCGGCACCGGGACGCTATTGACATATTCCGTTAAAACAGGGCTGCCCTGCTCATCCTCGGTAATCAGCATACCTGCTGCCT
>NZ_FR893475.1:0-4257 GCF_000435435.1 Alistipes sp. CAG:29
GTGATCTCAAGCTCCCCGCGCGCCGAGGGCTTGATACCCCGGGCCACATCCACGACCTTGTTGGGGTAGAAATAAAGACCCACCACCGCGTAGTTCGATTTCGGGTGTTCCGGTTTCTCCTCGATCGACAGGCAGTTGCCCGCAGCGTCGAACTCCGCGACCCCGTAGCGCTGAGGATCGTCGACCCGGTAGCCGAAGACCGTAGCCTTGCCATCCTCCTCGGCCGTGCGTACCGCCTCGCGAAGAAGGCCCGTGAAGCCCGAGCCGTGGAAGATGTTGTCGCCCAGAACCAGACACACGGAGTCATTGCCGATGAAATCCGAGCCGATCAGGAACGCCTGCGCAAGACCGTCCGGGGACGGCTGCTCGGCATACGTGATACGAACCCCGTAGTCGGAGCCGTCGCCCAGCAAACGACGGAAACCGCCCAAATCCTCTGGCGTAGAGATCAGGAGAATATCGCGGATACCAGCCAGAAACAACGCCGATAAGGGGTAGTAGACCATCGGCTTGTCGTAAACAGGCAACAGCTGCTTGCTGACACCCTTCGTGATCGGGTACAAACGCGTTCCGCTGCCGCCTGCCAAGATGATGCCTTTCATAGGTTTCTGAAATTAATATGCGTTCTCATCCTGCCGCAGGGCATTCCATACCGTCATGAAGATGATGCGGATGTCGAGCAGCAGCGACCAGTTTTCCAGGTACCAGATGTCGCGGCGTACGCGGCCTTCCATCTGGCTCAGGGAGTGGGTCTCGCCGCGGTATCCCGTCACCTGGGCCCATCCCGTGATGCCGGGTTTGATCAGGTGGCGAACCATATATTTATTGATGAGTTTCGAGTATTGCTCGGTGTGCTGGAGCATGTGCGGCCGCGGCCCCACGATGGACATGTCGCCCCTGAGCACGTTGATGAACTGGGGCAGCTCGTCGATGCTCGACCGGCGCAGGAAATCCCCGAACCGGGTCTTGCGCGGGTCGTCCCTGGTCGCCTGCACCCTGTCGGCATCGGCGTTGACGCGCATCGAACGGAATTTAATGCACCTGAACGTCTGGCCGTTCTCCCCGCTGCGCTCCTGCAGGAAGAGCACCGGGCCCCGCGAGGTCAGTTTGGTGCCTATGGCCACGAAAATATAGATGAAGGGGAACAGCGTGCAGAGGAACAGGCTCGATACGGTGACGTCGAATGCCCGTTTGATAAACCGGTTCGACGCCTGCCGCAACGGCTCCTCGCGGATGTAGAGGATCGGTACGTTGCCCAGCAGTTCGAGGTTCATCGTGCGCTTCATGTAGTTGCGCAGGTTGGGCACGTAGAAGAAGCGGACGAAGTTGTTTTCGCAGAAATCCATGATCGGGAATATCTCTTCCGCGTAACGATCCGTCGAGAGGCAGCAGTACACTTCGTTTACCGGGTGTGCCTCCAGCCACGGCAGCGCCTCGTCCACGCTACCCAGGCAGGGGGTGTTGTCCGGCAGGGTGTGGTCGTCGTGGTTGCTGAAATAGCCGAGCACGCGGTAACCCGTGCTGGTGTTGTCGACCATTTCGTGGTATACCTCCACCGCATTGTCCTTGCTTCCGACGATGATCACGCGGCGGGCGTTGCGGCCGTGTCCGCGCGTGACCTTGACCACGATGCGGCAGGTGTAGCGCCACAGCATCAGCAGAATGGTGAGCACGATGTAGAACGTCCCCATCAGGTGCACCGGCAGCAGCCCGTAGCTCCATACGGTCTGGATGAGCACGAAGAACCCCAGGTGGCAGAGTACGACGTAGAATACGCGGCGGATGATCTCCTCGTAGGGGACGATCCGCGAGGAGAGGATCACGCCGAACCACGAGAGGCCCGGGATGAAGCAGATGTTGAGACAGGCGAATATCTCCAGCGAGCGGGCGATACAGGCCGGTTGCGGATACAGCGTGAGCGCCAGTATCCAGGACAGGTTCAGTAAGAATAGGTCTCCGATGATGACGGGAAGCTTTATGAGCAAAGACTCCCGCATGACTTGTTTCATAACCGAAAATTTAGAGGCGTTAATTTTCGAATTAACGTTGCGCAGATTGCGTATGTGTGGGAAGAAGGATCTGCTGATTTATTTTTTCGATATACCTCAGCGGCACGTAAGCCGTCAGTGCGGTGGCTATGTCCTTGATCGCCACGGCGACCTTGCTGTGCCCCTTGTGCCGGATGTAGCGGCCCTCGATCCCGGCGAACACCCCGCCGGTCACGCGGACGGCATCGCCTCCGGCCAGGTCGACGTCCTGCGGTGCCACGATCTCGACATGCTCGTTGCGTGTCGCCACGACCGCCATGAAATCCCGCATCTGGTTGTCCGGTATCACCGTCGGCGCCTTTGTCTCCCGATCCATGATGTAGCGGATCGGCAGGGTGGTGCTGGCCTTGATCTCCTTCAGGCGCAGGGCCGAAGTGCGGATGAACAGCAGATTGTGGATGAGCGGCTCCCAAACCTTGCGCGTCCGCTCCCCGTATGTCCGTCGGGCGAAGTGCATCGGGATATAGCTTTCCACGCCGATGCCGTCCAGATAGCCCTTTACGAGCATCTCGCGGCCGTAGGTGACGCGCAATGCATACCAGTATTGTCTGTTTTCCGGATTTTCAGCCATGGGCATACCCTGGGGACACCTCCGCATGGGTGCGGTTGTCAATCGATGAAATAATTGTGTCGGAATACGACTCTTGTCTCATGTACATCCCTACGATAGGGCCTGCGCATTTTTTCCTGTCGAACGCAAAGATACGAATTTTTCCCGCTCCGTCAACTCCGTTGCCATGCCGGGAATAGGCTATTCCGCCCGCGTAACAAACAATAAAGGACACAAAAAGGGCTGGATATTCCAGTTTTGCGCCTCTTTATGTCCTTATTTCTTGCCGATACGCACTAAATAGCGTATACCTTGCGTTGTTTTACGATGCAAATATAGCTCTTTATTTTTAAATCCAAAATATCCGGCAAAAGATTTTCCTGGATCGTGGTTGTTTTTGTCCTTTCTCGGCCAGCTTTCCCCGGGGGCGGATTCGGCCGGGAATTCCGGCGCCTGCGGCCTGCGGCTACCTGAATACGGTGAATTTCTCGTTCCACTGGCCGCGCACCGTATCGTAATAATACCTCCATACGGGTGTCCGGAGCACTTCGCGCAGCCGCCAGCGGTTCCGGTACGGGCCGGACAGTTTGCGCAACAAGCGCGGCAGGGGCTTGTCCGGCATCGGCGACAGGGTGAGTACCTCCTCCATGAACCGTCCGAGCATCCCCGCTTCGCATTCCGGGCCCGGAACCTCCGCCCCGAGGTATTCCACGGCGGCGGCCGTCATCAGGTCAGCGAACCTGTCCATGCGGTAGTCCTCCATCGCCGTGCGGAACAGTGCATGGTCGATCTCGTCCCAATGCCGTGTCAGGAAACATGCCCAGTCGCAGAGGTGCCGCAGCACAATTCCTTCCTTCTGGAAATGCACGGCGGCATGGCGTATCAGGAATATGGCGTTGAATGTCGCCCGGGGTGCCTGTATGCCCGGCGCCAGGCCGTGCGTGCCCTCCTTCTCCAGCAACCGCACCAACACGGCGTTCAGCTCCCGCTCCGTCCTGTTGCGGCGCACGTTGAGTATTGTCCTGTGGTTTTCTATCAGCACCCCGTCCCAGACGTATTCCGAATGCTTGGGGACGTCGAAATAGAGGTGTGCCCCGATCTCATGCAGGACGCGGTCGCCCTTGTCCGATTGGCCGTAGAGGTAAATGTCGATGTCACCGCATTCCCGGTGCTCCGGGAGGGGGTAGTCGCGGCTCAGTCCGAGCCCTTTGAGCAGCAACATGCGGAGTCCCTCTTCGGAGAACCGCGCCGCGAGTTTTGAGGCCGTTTGCTGCTGGTGGCGGTACCTTTCCTCCAGTTTTTCGGCCGACAGCGCCCAGCGTATGCGGGTTTCGCGCGGCGGTTGCTGTGCTGCGGGCAGCCGGCATATGCCGTCCCACACGACGGCGCTCAGCCCGTGGTCGGCGGCCATGCGGTAAATCCGCTCCCACGATCCCGGCGTGACGGCGGTGTCGGCGGTATCGCTCACGGGGGCGGCCCCGAGGCCCGCTCCGCTGCGTATGAGCCGGAAGAAATAAAGGGTGTCCTTGTTTATTGGCATTGGAAGGTTTTTATCGTCCGATAGTGCCGCAAATATACGACAATCTTGCGAATAATCAATCATGTAGGGAATTGCGGCTTGCAGCCACGAAAAAACGGCCGCCTTGAACAAGGCGGCCG
>NZ_FR893475.1:4384-16349 GCF_000435435.1 Alistipes sp. CAG:29
CAATCGGAAATTACTTTCCGTTTTGGTGGTGCAAATGTATAGAATATTTTTGTTTTACCAAAATAAAACGATATTTTTGTACTCGTTAATACGAAAAAATAAACTTTAAATCCACAATACCTATGTGTAGAGCGCTAATTATCGGTGCCGGAGGTGTCGGGACGGTCGTCACCCAGAAAATCGCAGCCAATCCCGTCTTTTCGGACGTGATGCTGGCCAGCCGAACCAAATCCAAATGCGATGCCGTTGCGGCGGCCATCGGCGGCAACCGTGTGAAGACCGCCCAGGTCGACGCCGACAATGTGCCGGAGCTCTGCGAGCTGTTCCGCGCCTTCAAACCCGACATCGTCGTCAACGTGGCGCTTCCTTACCAGGATCTGACCATCATGGACGCCTGCCTCGAATGCGGCTGCAATTACCTCGACACGGCCAACTACGAACCCAAGGACGAGGCCCATTTCGAATATTCGTGGCAGTGGGCCTACCAGGATCGTTTCAAGGCCGCCGGGCTCACGGCGATCCTCGGCTGCGGTTTCGACCCGGGCGTGACGGCCATCTTCACGGCCTATGCCGCCAAGCACCATTTCGACGAGATTCACTACCTCGACATCGTGGATTGCAACGCGGGCAACCACGGCATGGCTTTCGCCACGAACTTCAACCCAGAGATCAACATCCGCGAGGTGACGCAGAAAGGGCGTTATTTCGAGAACGGCGAGTGGGTTACCACTGAGCCGCATGAGATACACCGTACGCTCAATTACCCGGGTATCGGCGAGCGCGAGTCGTACGTGATCTACCACGAGGAGCTCGAGTCGCTGGTCAAGAACTATCCGACCATTAGGCGTGCACGTTTCTGGATGACCTTCGGCCAGGAATACCTCACGCACCTGCGCGTCATCCAGAACATCGGCATGGCGCGTATCGACCCGATCATCTACAACGGCGTCGAGATCGTCCCGATCCAGTTCCTCAAGGCGGTGCTGCCCGATCCCAAGTCGCTGGGCGCCAATTACCACGGCCAGACCTCGATCGGCTGCCGTATCCGCGGCATCAAGGACGGCAAGGAGCGCACCTATTATATTTATAACAATTGCGACCACGAACAGGCCTACCGGGAGACCGGGACGCAGGCCGTCAGCTTCACCACGGGCGTACCGGCGGCGCTGGGCGCGTCGATGTGGGCCAAGGGGCTCTGGCGCGGTGCCGGCGTGTTCAATGTCGAGGAGTTCGATCCCGATCCGTTCCTGGCCGAGCTCGGCCAGCAGGGGCTTCCGTGGCACGAACTGTTCGACGTGGACATCGAGCTCTGACGCGCAGGGCGGTAAATTCCCAAAAAGGGGATCGGTTCATGGCCGATCCCCTTTTTCCGGTCTTATTATGCCGTATTTTCGGTCGCAACGTGAAACTTGTACCCTTTATTGTATTATATATGATACATTTTTATTATATTTGGGCGTCAATTAACCCATTTGAATAGTATGAAAATGAAATGTATCCTATGTGCCGTCGCCGCACTTGCGATGTGCTCGACATCCCTGTCCGCTGCTCCTGCGGAGGAAAAAGAGAAAGTGGAGTTCAAACGCCATTGGTTCATGCAGGTACAGGCGGGTGCCGCCTATACGCTCGGCGAAGTGGATTTCGGCAAGCTGGTATCCCCGGCGGTGGCGCTTTACGCCGGGCACCGGTTCTCGCCCGCGTGGGGCCTGCGCTTCGGCCTGAGCGGCTGGCAGAGCAAAGGCGCCTGGGTCTCGCCCGAGTCGGTCTACCAGTATAAATATTTGCAGGGCAACGTCGACGTGACGCTCGACCTGGCCAACCTGTTCGGCAAGTTCAACTACCGCCGCACGGTCAATCCTTACCTGTTCGCGGGTGTGGGCGTGAACGGGGCGTTCGGCAACGACGAAGCCAACGCCCTCGACGACCAGGGCTATACGCTCCAGAACGTGTGGTCGGGCAGCAAGGTCTTCGTGGCCGGACGCCTGGGGCTGGGCGTCGATTTCCGCTTTTCGGACTGCGTGTCGTTCGGCGTGGAGCTGAATACCAACATGCTTTCCGACAAATACAACTCTAAGAAGGCCGGGAACCTCGACTGGCAGTTCAATGCGCTGGCCGGGTTCACCTTCCGCTTCGGCAAGAACTATAAGAAATCGCGCCCGGCAGTCGCCGCTGCGCCCGTAACCCCCGCCCGGACTACCGAGCCCGCCCAAAAGGAGGAACCTGCCGTGCAGGAGCCCGCTCCCGTGCAGGCTCCGGTGACGAAGGCCGCCGAGAAGCCGGCAGCACTGCGTGAAAATATCTTCTTCCGTATCGGTTCGGCGCAGATCCGCACCTCCGAACAGGCGAAGGTCGCAGCGCTTGCCGAGTACCTGAAGGCCAATCCTTCCGCCCGGATCGAGATCGTCGGCTATGCCGATGCCGCTACGGGTTCGCACGCCATCAACCTGAAACTCTCGCGGCAACGTGCCGCGGGCGTCGCAGCGGCATTGGAACAGGCCGGCATCTCTGCCGACCGCATCGCTGCCGAGGGCAGGGGCGACACCGTCCAGCCTTTCCCCGGGGTCGAACAGAACCGTGTGAGCATCTGCATCGCCCAATAAACAGGGCGGGGCAGTGTCCCTTGCGGCGGCAGAAAATCTGCCGCCGCCTTTTTTTGCCCTGCATTTCCGCCTCCGCCCCGTAGGCCGCCCTGATTTGCCGGCTGCCGCCCTCGTTTTACTTGCCTGTCGCCTCCGCCGCCTCTTTTCACGTTCGACGCCAGTGTCTTGCCGTCCGCCGCGTTTGTCATCTCGCTGCCGCCGCTTCCCGGTTCCGGCAAGACAGAACACCGTTTCTGAGCCTTCCTGCCGCCATCGCGCCGGCCGTTTCTTGGCCCCGTCCGCCGCATTTCCCGCCTGTACTTCTGCCGTGTCTTTCAGCCGCAGGCCGCAAGACGGTAAGTATAAATACCTATTTCGCCGAAATTCCCCCTCGGGGCGTCATGGTTTAGCCGGTAATTTGCTATTTTTGCATCGTTTTGAGCGTCTCCGCCGTGCCGGGCAGCACCGTTTCCGGGCGGAGGGGACGAGGGATCGAATCCAATTGAAAACATTTCGATGATTGACTTCTTGAAGCTGCCTTCTCCGTGCTACGTCCTCGACGAGACGTTGCTGGATCGCAATCTGGCCGTGATCGACCGCGTGCGCCGCGAGTCGGGCGCCGAAATTATCGTAGCCCTGAAGGCCTGCGCCATGTGGAGCATTTTCCCCGAGCTGGCACGCCATTCCGACGGTGCCACGGCGAGTTCCGCCGCCGAAGCGAGGCTTGTATTCGAGGAGTACGGCAAGCCTGCGCACACCTACGCTCCCGTCTATACCGACCGCAATATCGACGAGATACTCCGTTGCAGCGACCATATCACCTTCAACTCGGTCGCGCAGTTCGGGCGTTTCGGGCCGATGGCGCTGTTGCGCGGCATTTCGTGCGGCCTGCGCATCAACCCGCAGTATTCGCCCGTGGAGACCGACCTTTATAACCCTTGTGTCCCCGGCTCGCGCCTCGGCGTTACGGCCGATGAACTGAACGATCTTCCCGCCGGGATCGACGGGCTGCACTTCCACGTGTTGTGCGAGTCGCGCCCGCACCACCTGAGGCTGGCGCTGGAAGCCGTCGAAAAGCATTTCGGGCAATATCTCGACCGGATCGGGTGGCTCAACATGGGCGGCGGGCACCTGATGACCCACGCCGAATACGACTGCGACGAGCTGATCGCCCTGCTGCGCGATTTCAAGTCCCGCCATCCCCGCCTGCGGCTGATCCTCGAACCGGGCAGCGCCTTCACCTGGAGGACGGGCTGCCTCGTCTCGACGGTCGAGGACATCGTCGAAAATGCCGGCGTGCATACGGCGATGCTCGACGTGTCGTTCGCCTGCCATATGCCCGACTGCCTCGAAATGCCCTATAAACCGGCCATCGTCGGGGCGCACGAACCCGCCGAAGGGGAGAAACGCTGGCGCATGGGCGGCACGAGCTGCCTTGCCGGCGACTACTGCGGCGACTGGGCCTTCGACCACGAACTGAAAGTCGGCGAGCGCATTGTCTTCGAAGATATGATCCACTATACGATGGTCAAGACCACGATGTTCAACGGCGTGGCGCACCCCTCGATCGTCATTGCCCGCCGCGACGGGCGCACGGACGTCATCCGCGAATTCGGCTACGAGGATTTCCGCAACCGCATGTCGTAAATTACACAAACGCATATAAATGAAAGATTTTACACCTACCTCCTACACGCTCGAATGTGTCGCTACGGGGCGTGAGTTCGAGGACACGGGCTGGATGCTCTCCGATCCGCAGTGCAAGACGCCCTCGCTCATCCGTGCGAAATATGCCCGCAGGCAGCTCGAAGTGAAACCCGCCGAATACGGTCTTTACCGGTTCTGCGACTGGATGCCCGTGCGGCGTATCCTCAAGGGCTCCTCGGCGCCCGTCACCTACAAAAGCAAGGGGCTTGCCGCCCACCTCGGGCTGGAAAACCTCTGGATCACGTTCAACGGCTACTATCCGGCCATCGGTGCCACGATGTCTACCTGTTCGTTCAAGGAGACCGAAGCCTATTCGGTCTGCGGGCGTGCCGCCGAACACGAGGATCGCGTCCTTGTGGTCGCCTCGGCGGGCAATACGGCCCGTGCCTTCGCCAAGGTGTGTTCCGACAACAATATCAAGCTGCTCCTGTCGGTGCCTTACGACAATATCGGGGCGCTGTGGTTCGAGCATCCGCTCGACCCCTGCGTGAAACTCATCTCGTGTGCGGCGGGCGGCGACTATTTCGACGCCATCCACCTGAGCGACCTCGCCCTCAAGGGGCCCGGGTTCTATGCCGAAGGCGGCGCGAAGAACATCGCCCGCCGCGACGGCATGGCCACGACGGTACTTTCGGCCGTGACGACCATCGGCCGCATCCCCGACTACTATTTCCAGGCCGTGGGCAGCGGTACGGGCGCCATTGCCGCCTGGGAGGCCAACATGCGCCTGATCGGGGACGGCCGCTTCGGGACGAATACCATGAAACTCATGGTGTCGCAGAATGCGCCGTTCGTGCCGATGTACGACGCATGGCAGGCCGATTCGCGCAAGATGCTGCCCTACGAGGACGACAAGGCGCGCCGCGATGCGGAGATCATCGACGCCAAGGTGCTCTCCAACCGCCGCCCGCCCTACGGCATCACCGGCGGGCTTTACGATGCGCTGAAAGCCACGGGCGGAGAGTTCTTCGTCTCGACGAACGCCATGGCGCGCAAGGCGCGCAAGCTCTTCCACGAACTGGAGGGCGTGGACATCTACTCTGCGGCGGGTGTCGCATTGGCTTCGCTCATCAATGCCGTCGCCGCGGGCAAGGTCGAAAAGGACGCCACCGTCATGCTTAATGTCACGGGCGGCGGTGAGGAGCATTTCAAGGAGGGCAAGGAGCTCTGGTACCTCAAGCCCAGCCATGTATTCCCGCTCGAACCCGACACGGACGACGTGGTCGCCAAAGTCGAGGCGCTCTTCAACTGATCCCCGATACGATCCGGCTCCGGCCGGATCTTTTTTTCGGGCCGTCGCGTCCCGGATGCCGCCCCGCGGCAAGGGGGCGGCAGCTCCGTACTTTGGCCCCGTTTCCCGTCCGCTGCCTCGCCCGTTTCACGGCGCCTGCCGCATGTGCCGGTGCATTTTCCGGTGCCGGGAAAGAAAACGGCCGCAAAGGCCGGAATACTGCCGGAAACTATTATCTTTGCAGCGGTTTCCGGAGGGCGGCGCGCAGCCGGGCCTCTCACCGGGAGCTCCGATTTTTTTTTATTATTAACCCAACAAATTCAAGATGAAAAACATCCGAACCAAGCAGACTCCCTGCTTCAGGCGTTGGAGCCGCAAGGGCTGGGCAGCCTTTGCGAGCCTGCACCGCCATGTAACCATCGGAGTCCTCGCCGTGACGATGTCGATCCTCTTGCTCGCGACGCAACATGCGTCTGCGCACGATGCCGATACGGCCGCCGTCCTCAAAACGCTGAGGATCGACGAGGTTGGCATTTCGGGCAGCCAGTCCGCCCCGACGCGCAACGTACAGTCGCAAACCCCGCTTTTCGACCGGAAAGCACAGGCCGCAGCGCCCGTCCAGACCCTGGAGTCCGCCCTGCGCCTCGCACCTTCGGTCGATATCCGCGAACGCGGGGGCAAGGGCATGCAGGCCGACATCTTCATCCGTGGGGGCTCTTTCGACCAGACCATGGTACTTCTCAATGGCATCGACTTCACCGATGCCCGCACCGGGCACCAGTCCCATTCGCTGCCCGTCGACATCGACTGCATTTCGGCCGTCGACCTGTTGGACGGCGTGCCGGGCGTCGGGGCCTTTGCCGGGGCGGTGAATATCCGCACGGCGCCCCTGAAACTCACCTACCTGCGTTTCGAGGGCGCCGGCGGCCAGCACGGCTACGCCTATGCGAACCTTTCGGGCGCCGTGACTTCGGGCCGTTTCTCGCTGCTCGCCGCCGGTTCCTACCGTCGCAGCGACGGCTACCGCCACAATACCGAGTTCGCCAATTACAACGCTTTCGTGCGTGCGACCTACGAGGCTCCCCGCGCCGGGTTCTTCGACCTGCAGGCCGGTTACCAGAACCGCACGTTCGGTTCCAACGGCTTCTATGCGGCCTATAACCCCGACCAGTGGGAGGCGACCTCCACGGCATTGGCGTCGCTGCGCTGGTTGAAACAGGCCGGGCGCTTCTCGTTCGGCGCTTCGGCGAGCTACCGCAAGAATTTCGACCGTTACGACTGGACGCGCGGCACGGCGATGAACCGCCACAATACCGACAACGTCGGTGCCCGGCTGTGGGCGGATTACGACTGGCGGGCGGGTACGACCTCGCTCGGCGGCGATTATGCCTTCAACCACATTTACAGCACCAATCTCGGCGAGGCGCTCTCCCGGCCGCACGGCCGCTATACGCACGCCAAGGCGCGCAGTACGGGCAACCTCTGGCTGCGCCATGCCAAACAGTGGCGGAGGTTCGACCTCGCGGCTTCTGCGGGCATCAGCCTCACGCCCTACGGCACTTCGGCGCTGTGGAGCCTCTCGGGCGGCTATACGCCCGCCCCGGGGCTGCACCTCGGCATTGGGGCGTTCCAGTCGATGCGCCTGCCGACCTTCACCGACCTTTACTATACTTCCCCGGCACAGATCAACAACCTTGACCTGACGCCGGAAAGTGCTGTCACTTATCTGTTTGATACCGGTTATATGAAGAACAGCTGGAGGTTGTCGCTGCAGACCTACTATCGTGCCGGCCGCGACATCATCGACTGGGTGTGGCGTGAGGATATGGGCGACAAGTGGCACTCCGAGCAGACCAGCCGCCTCGACACCTACGGCATCGAGCTTTCGGGCGGTTATACGGTCGCCGACGGCTTTCTGCGCCGCGTGACGCTTTCCTACGGTTATATTACTACTGACCGCAACAGCGACATCATCGCCAAGGGGGCGATGGATTACATGCGCCACAAGGCGGCGCTGGCCGTCGAGGTGCATTTCCTGCGCCGCATGTCGCTGGCACTCACGGCGTCGGTCTACGACCGCAACGGCAGCTACACGCACTATCCCGTGCCGGGCGACCCGTCCCTCTCCGAGGTGCGCGATTACGAGCCTTATTTTCTGCTCGACGGCCGCCTCCAGTGGGAGAAAGGCATCTGCCGGCTTTATGTCGATGCGACGAACATCACCGATTCCCGCTACTGCGACCTGGGCGGCATCCCGCTGCCCGGGGCGTGGGTCACGGCGGGCGTGGCGCTGACCATCGGCCGCTGATACGCTCCCTTCCGGCTGCATTCCGGCCCGTCGCCTCGCGCGGCGGGCTTTTTTTTGCCGGTTGGCCGCCAGCCGTGCGCAGCGTTTCTTCGGGCTTCTCGCCGGACGGGCAGCGGTTTCGGGAGGGTATTCCGGTTTACTTCCTGTGGCTATGGGCTTTTCTGCGGCGGGGCTGCCGCTCGCCCCGAGTGACAGGCAATATCCGTTGCCTTATCCCGCTGCCTGCTTGCGCGGCCGGCTTTTTTTTGAGGCTCCGGCCGCCAGCCGTGCACAGCGTTTCTTCGGGGCTTTCTCTTCTCCCTGCAGGGTGGACAGCCGGGGAAACGGGGGCAGGATAGCGCACCATCTTCGAGGGGGGGGGCTTCCCGTACCTCCCGATTTTTCCAATCTTTCCGGTTTCCCTGTTCTTTCCGAAATCTTTCCCTCCTTTCGTACCCCCCCCCGTTTTCCTGCACCGCGTGACCCGCCGCTCGCTTTTTCTCCCTGCGGGAATTTCCGGCTCCGTGCCCGCCTCTCCTGCGGAAAAACCCCGGAAACTGCTGTTTCAGAATCCGGAGTGGCTTTTTTCGTTACGATTTTTTCGTATTTCTCCCGGATTTTCTTTATCTTTGAAAGTATAAATCTAACCTCATTACCTATGGAAAAGCGTATCGTGGAGTGTGTCCCTAATTTCAGCGAGGGACGCGACAAGGCAGTAATCCGTCAGATCACATCGGCCATCGAATCCTCCGGGGGCGTCAAGCTGCTGGACGTGGATCCCGGCGAGGCGACCAACCGGACTGTCGTCACGTTCGTCGGCTCGCCCGAAGCGGTCATCGAAGCCGCCTTTGCGGGGGTGAAGAGGGCTGCCGAGCTGATCGACATGCGCCGTCACAAGGGGGCACACCCGCGCATGGGGGCTACCGACGTGTTGCCGCTGATCCCGATTTGCGGCATCACACTCGCCGAGTGCGCCGAGCTGGCCCGCAAACTGGCCGAACGCATCGCCGCTGAACTGCATGTCCCTACCTATTGTTACGAGGCCGCGGCCTTCACCCCCGAGCGGCGCAACCTTGCGGTCTGCCGTGCCGGGGAGTACGAGGCGTTGCCCGAGAAACTGGCGCACAAGGAGGCGGCCCCCGATTTCGGGGCGCGGCCGTTCGACGACGGGGTAGCCCGCACGGGCGCCACGACCGTCGGTGCGCGCGATTTCCTGATCGCCGTGAATTTCAACCTCAATACCACCTCCACGCGCCGCGCCAACGCCATTGCGTTCGACGTGCGCGAGAAGGGGCGCCCCGTGCGCGAGGGCAATCCCGTCACGGGCAAGGTCGTAAAGGATGCCGCCGGCAATCCCGTCATGCAGCCCGGCACACTTCCGGCCACGAAGGCTATCGGTTGGTTCATCGAGGAATACGGCATCGCACAGGTGTCAATGAACATCACCGACATTGCCACCACGCCGCTCCACGTGGCCTTCGACGAGGTGTGCCGCAAGGCCGACGCCCGCGGCGTGCGCGTCACGGGCACCGAAATCGTCGGGCTCGTCCCCAAACGTGCGCTCATCGAGGCCGGGAAATATTTCCTGCGCAAACAACGCCGTTCGACGGGTATCGCCGAGCAGGAGATCGTCCGTATCGCCGTCAGGTCGATGGGGTTGGATGACCTCAAACCTTTCGACCCCGCCGAGAAAGTAATCGAATATCTGCTTGAAGCGGAGGATAAGCAAAAACGGCTTATCGACATGACCTGCAAAGGGTTTGCCGAAGAGACAGCGAGCGAATCCCCGGCACCGGGCGGCGGCTCGGTCGCGGCCTACATGGGAGCGCTGGGCGCAGCCCTCGGTACGATGGTCGCCAACCTCTCGTCGCATAAGGCGGGGTGGGACGACCGCTGGGAGGAGTTTTCCGATTGGGCCGACCGGGGACAGGCGTTGCTCGGGGAGTTGCTGCACCTCGTGGACGAGGATACGGCGGCATTCAACCGCATCATGGCCGTCTTCGCCATGCCCAAGTCGACGGACGAGGAGAAGGCCGCCCGCAGCGCGGCCCTGCAGGAGGCGACGCTCTATGCGACGCAGGTGCCCCTGCGGACGATGAAGACGGCCTTCGGGGTTTTCGAAATCGTGCGTGCCATGGCAGCCGTCGGCAACCCCAACTCGGTGTCCGACGCGGGCGTCGGGGCGCTGGCCGCCCGCAGCGCCGTGCTTGGCGCAGGCCTCAATGTCCGGATCAATGCCGCCGGGCTGAAAGACCGCGCCGCGGCCGATGCGCTCGTGGCCGAAGCCGACCGCCTTGCGGCCGAGGCCGAACGGGCCGAGCGCGAGGTGTTGGAGATAGTAGCAAGTAAAATCTGAGCGATATGACACTGCAAGAGTTCCAGAATGACATCCGCGCGGGCATTCCC
This sequence comes from Alistipes sp. CAG:29, assembly GCF_000435435.1. Classification (NCBI taxonomy): domain Bacteria; kingdom Pseudomonadati; phylum Bacteroidota; class Bacteroidia; order Bacteroidales; family Rikenellaceae; genus Alistipes; species Alistipes sp. CAG:29. The sequence continues at coordinate 14,595 of NZ_FR893475.1, forward strand.
GATCGGCTGCCCGCCGCTAAACCCTATGACAAACAGATCAACCACGCGCCCAAGCGCAAGGGGATACTTACGCCCGAGGAGGAGGTGCTGGCGATCCGGAACGCACTGCGTTATTTCCCCGCGAAGCACCACGCCACGCTGGCCAGGGAGTTTGCCGAGGAGCTGCGCAAATACGGGCGCATCTACATGTACCGCCTGCGTCCCGACTACGAGATGTATGCGCGGCCGATCGACGAATATCCCTGCCGCTGCCGCCAGGCCGCGGCTGTGATGCTGATGATCCAGAACAACCTGGACAAGGCCGTGGCGCAGCATCCCCACGAGCTGATCACCTACGGCGGCAACGGCGCCGTGTTCCAGAACTGGGCGCAGTACCGCCTGACGATGAAGTACCTGTCGGAGATGACCGACCGCCAGACGCTGGTGATGTACTCGGGGCACCCGCTGGGGTTGTTCCCGTCGCATCCCGATGCCCCGCGCGTCGTGGTGACCAACGGCATGGTGATCCCCAACTATTCGAAGCCCGACGACTGGGAGCGCATGAACGCCCTCGGGGTGTCGCAGTACGGCCAGATGACGGCCGGCTCCTATATGTATATCGGTCCGCAGGGGATCGTCCACGGCACCACCATCACGGTGATGAACGCCGCGCGCAAGCGTTTCTCCGGCGGCCGCAACGATGCCCGGGGTATGCTTTTCGTCTCCTCGGGGCTGGGCGGCATGTCCGGGGCACAGCCCAAGGCGGGCAATATCTCGGGCGTGGTGAGCGTCATCGCCGAAATCAACCCCAAGGCGGCGCAGAAACGCTACGAGCAGGGATGGGTCGACGAGATGTACGATTCGCTCGACGCCCTGGTTCCCCGTATCCGCGAGGCCTGCCGTGCCCGCGAAGTGGTCTCGATGGCCTATGTGGGCAACGTCGTCGACCTTTGGGAGCGTCTGGCGGCCGAAGAGATCCCCGTAGACCTGGGTTCCGACCAGACCTCGCTGCACAATCCCTGGGCGGGCGGCTACTATCCCGTGGACGTAAGCTACGAGGCTTCGAACAAGATGATGGCCGAGGAGCCCGCTCGCTTCCGCGAGTGCGTGCAGGAGTCGTTGCGCCGCCAGGTCGACGCCATCAACAAACTCACCGCGCGGGGGATGTATTTCTTCGACTACGGCAATGCCTTCCTGCTGGAAGCCTCGCGCGCCGGGGCTGCCGTGATGGGCGAGGGCGGCCGTTTCCGTTATCCCTCCTATGTGCAGGACATCATGGGGCCGATGTTCTTCGACTACGGCTTCGGCCCGTTCCGCTGGGTCTGCACCTCGGGCCGCCCCGAAGACCTCGAGCTCACCGACCGCCTCGCCGCCGAAGTATTGGAGGAGATCCGCGCCACGGCACCCGCCGAGATCGCCGGGCAGCTCGACGACAACATCCACTGGATTCGCGAGGCCGGCCGTAACCGGCTGGTCGTCGGTTCGCAGGCGCGTATCCTCTATGCCGACAGCGAGGGGCGCACACGGATCGCACAGGCCTTCAACCGGGCTGTGGCCGACGGGCGTCTCTCGGCCCCCGTCGTGCTGGGCCGCGACCACCACGACGTGTCGGGCACCGACTCGCCCTACCGCGAGACGTCGAACATCTACGACGGCTCGAACCTCACGGCCGACATGGCCGTGCAGAACGTCATCGGCGACTCGTTCCGCGGCGCCACGTGGGTGTCGATCCACAATGGCGGCGGCGGAGGCTGGGGCGAGGGCATCAACGGCGGG
>NZ_FR893475.1:16435-37920 GCF_000435435.1 Alistipes sp. CAG:29
TGTCAACAACGGCATCGCCCGCCGTAGCTGGGCGCGCAACGAGGGTGCCATGTCGGCCATCCGCCGCGAGATGGAACGCACCCCCGGCCTGCAGGTCACGCTGCCCAATGTCGCCGATGAGGAATTGATACGTAATATATTGAAAGAAAACGAATAAATCCCTATCACTTCACATGGAACATCACCATATCTCCGCGGAGCACCTTTCCCTTGCCCGCATCCGTGAAATCCTCGAACGGCACCTTCCCCTGGCACTGAGCGACGATGCCCGGACTCGCATCGTCCGCTGCCGCGAATACCTCGACCGCAAGATGGAAAACCCCGAGCGGCCGGTCTACGGCATCACCACCGGATTCGGTTCGCTGTGCGACATTTCGGTGGGCTACGACGAGCTGGCGCAGTTGCAGAAGAACCTCGTGATGTCGCATGCCTGCGGTACCGGCGAGCGGGTGCCTTCCGAGGTCGTGAAGCTGATCCTGCTGCTCAAGATCCAGTCGCTATCCTACGGCCATTCGGGCGTGCAGCTTGCGACCGTGGAGCGGCTGATCGACTTTTTCAACAACGACGTCCTGCCCGTGGTCTACCAGCAGGGTTCGCTGGGCGCATCGGGCGACCTGGCGCCGCTGGCGCACATGAGCCTGCCGCTGCTGGGGCTGGGCGAAGTGGAATACAAGGGGGCTGTGCGCCCGGCTGCCGGCGTGCTGGCGGAGCTGGGGTGGCAGCCGATCGAGCTCCAGTCCAAGGAGGGACTGGCGCTGCTCAACGGTACGCAGTTCATGAGCGCCTACGGCGTCTGGGCTTTGATCCAGTCCCGCCGCCTGAGCGAGTGGGCCGACCGCATCGGGGCGCTGTCGCTCGACGCTTTCGACGGGCGCATCGAGCCTTTCTGCGACGAGGTGCACCTGATCCGCGCCCACCGCGGGCAGCTCGCCACGGCACGCAACATCCGGCGCCTGTTGGAAGGCAGCCAGCTGGCCGCACGCCCCAAGAAACACGTACAGGATCCCTATTCGTTCCGCTGCATCCCCCAGGTGCACGGGGCTTCGAAGGACACCATCGACTATGTCGAGAGCGTGCTGACGACCGAGATCAACAGCACCACCGACAACCCGACGGTCTTCCCCGACGAGGACATGGTCGTCTCGGCGGGGAATTTCCACGGCCAGCCCATCGCGCTGGCGATGGATTTCCTCGCCATAGCCCTCGCCGAGCTGGGCAACATCTCCGAGCGGCGCACCTATAAACTGATTTCGGGCGCCCGGGAACTTCCGAAGTTTCTTGTCGCCAACCCGGGGCTGAACAGCGGTTTCATGATCCCGCAATACACCGCGGCGTCGATCGTCAGCCAGTCCAAAGGGCTGTGCATGCCCGCCTCGGTCGACTCGATCCCCTCGTCGCAGGGGCAGGAAGACCATGTGAGCATGGGCTCCAACGCCGCCACCAAACTCTACCGCGTGGTGCTCAACACCGAGCGGGTGTTGGCCATCGAGCTGTTCAATGCCGCGCAGGCGCTCGACTTCCGCCGTCCGGCGCGTTCCTCCGCGACGATCGAACAGATGGTCGCCGAGTACCGCAAGCGGGTGCCGTTCATCGACAACGACTCGGTGATGTACCCCCATATCGAATCCTCCATCCAATTCCTCCGGACACTATGAGGCTGCTGGTAAAGAACATCGGTACGATCGTCGGGATCGAGACCGCCGGCCGCCTCCGCCTGTGCGGCGGGGAGATGGATCGGCTGGAGACGTTCGACGATGCCTGGCTGCTGGCCGACGATGGGCGTATCGCAGCCTTCGGGAGCATGGATTCGCTGGGCGAAATGGCCGCGGACGAGGTGGTCGACGCCGGGGGCGGGATGCTTTTCCCGTCGTTCTGCGATTCGCATACGCACCTGGTCTACGCCGGGAGCCGCGAACAGGAGTTCCTCGACAAGATCAACGGCCTGACCTACGAGCAGATCGCCCGCCGCGGCGGGGGCATCCTCAATTCCGCCGACCTGCTGCACCGCACCTCCGAAGAGGAGCTCTACCGCCAGGCGATGGGGCGTATCCGCGAGATCGCCGCCATGGGGACGGGTGCCGTGGAGATCAAGAGCGGCTACGGGCTGACTACGGCCGACGAGCTGAAGATGCTGCGCGTCATCCGGCGCATCCGCGAGACGGCGCCGCTGGCTGTGCGCGCCACGTTCCTCGGGGCGCATGCCGTGCCGCGCGCCTACGTAGGACGGCAGGAGGAGTATGTCGATCTGGTCTGCAACGAAATGCTGCCTGCGGTGGCGGCCGAAGGGCTGGCCGATTTCGTCGACGTGTTCTGCGACGAAGGGTTCTTCACCGTGGAGCAGACGGCACGCATCATGAAGGCCGGGCGCAAGCTGGGCATGCGCGCCAAGATCCACGCCAACGAACTCGCCGTCTCGGGCGGCGTGCAAGTGGGCGTGGAGTACGACGCCCTGTCGGTCGACCACCTCGAACGCATGGGTGGGCCCGAGATCGACGCCCTGCACGGCACGGTGACCTCGCCGACGATGCTGCCCGGCGCGGCATTCTTCCTCGGGATGAGCTATCCGCCGGCCCGCGAAATGATAAATGCCGGGCTGGGCGTGGCGCTGGCTTCGGACTACAATCCCGGTTCGTCGCCCTCGGGCAACATGCGCATGGTCGTGTCGCTGGCATGCATCCGTATGCGGATGACCCCTGCCGAGGCCATCAATGCCGCGACGCTCAACGGGGCCTACGCCATGGGGCTTAGCCGTGACTACGGCTCCGTCACGGTCGGCAAGGTCGCCAATTTCTTCCTCACGGTGCCGATGCCTTCGGTGGCGTTCATGCCCTATGCCTATACCACGCCGCTCATCAGCCGCATATTCCTGCGCGGCGAGGGGGTCGTGGCGTAATATTTGACGGGAGAGCCGTATGAGATTGTTGGTTCTGATCATTGGCCTGGCGCTTGCCGGGGCCGTAAAAGCACAGGATATGAAGCCGTTGACACCGGAAGAAAGACGTGTGATCGTCGACAAGGGTACCGAAGCGCCTTTTTCGGGCCGTTATTACAAGCATCGCGGAGAGGGGGTTTACCGTTGCCGCCAGTGCGGTGCGCCGCTGTACCGTTCGCAGGACAAGTTCGATGCCGGGTGCGGCTGGCCGAGTTTCGACGACGAAATCCCCGGTGCCGTGAGGCGCACGACGGATGCCGACGGCCGGCGTACCGAAATCACTTGTGCCCGCTGCGGCGGACACCTGGGACATGTCTTTACGGGCGAAGGCTTTACGCCCAAAAATACGCGCCACTGCGTCAACTCCGTCTCGCTCGTGTTCGAACCCGGAGGGGAAGCTTCCTCCGGGGCCGAAACGGCCGTAAAACCCGCGGTTTCCTCCCCGGAATCCGAAGGCCGGACTGCCTCGCAGCCCGAAAAGCAGACGCAGCAGCCCGGAACCCAATTCGGGAGTCCCGGCGCTCAGGCGTCCGGGGCTGACTCGACGTCGGCCGCCGCCCGGCCGGGGGACGGGATGCCGCCCGCAGGGCAGGCCGCGGAGCGTGGCGCGACGGCGATCTTTGCCGGAGGTTGTTTCTGGGGCGTGGAATATATGCTTTGGAAAGTGCCCGGAGTCCTGAAGGTCGAGTCGGGCTACATCGGCGGCACGACCGAAAATCCCACCTATGAAGAGGTATGCAGCCACCGTACGGGACATGCCGAAGCCGTACGTGTGGTATTCGATCCTGCAAAGGTGTCCTACGAGACGCTGGCACGCCTGTTCTTCGAAATCCACGACCCGACCCAGGAAAACGGGCAGGGCCCCGACCTCGGCGACCAGTACCGTTCCGAGATATTCTACACCTCGCCCGCCCAGCAGGCGACGGCCGAGAGGCTCATCGCCGAGTTGCGGCGCAAAGGCTACGACGTCGTGACGCAAGTCACCCCTGCGGGCCGTTTCTGGCCCGCCGAGGATTACCACCAGCGATACTACGAGCGCAAGGGTACGCAGCCGTACTGCCACGCCTATACCAAGCGGTTTTGAGCCTGCGCCGGACTTGCCGTCGCATTGCGCCCGCCGCCTCCGTAAGGGCATTTCCGATTCCGATACGATTGTAAGACACCCCGCCTCACAGCGGGGTGTCGTGCCGTTCGGGCGTAATCCCGGCCAGGGGCGATACGGGGCCTCGGCGCCGAAGGGTTCTGAAAATCCGCTGCGACGAAACGCTCCCGGCCGAGGACAGATTGCCTTTCGGCCGTGGATTGGTTGCCTTCCGTCCGTGGACAGGCTGCCTTCCGGCTGTGGACAGGTCGCTGTGTTTTAGGCCGTTGCCGCGTGCAAAGCCTATTCTTCGGTGAGTTTCCCGATCTCGCCCTGCATGATATGGGGCAGATTTTCGCGGATTTTCCCGATGGGCCAGTCCCACCATCGCAGTTCCTGCAACCTGGCTACGGTGTCCGCGTCGAAACGCCTGCGGATCTCCCTGGCCGGCACGCCGCCGACGATGGTGTAGGGCGGGACATCCCTGGTGACGACCGCCCGCGCCGCGATCACCGCGCCGTCGCCGATCCTCACACCGGCCATGACGACCGCTTCGTACCCGATCCATACGTCGTTCCCGATTACGATGTCGCCTTTGTTGTCCCACGCCGCGGCGACATCCTTCCTGTCCAGCCCCCACTCCTCGAAAAAGAGCGGGAACGTATAGTTGGCCAGCGATCCCAGCGTGTGGTTGGCACTGTTGAACAGGAACTTGGCGCCGCACGCTATCGAACAGAACTTGCCGATCACCAGCCGGTCGCCGTTGACGGGGTAGTGGTACAGGACGTTGTTCTTTTCGAATTGCGTCGGGTCGTTCACGAAATCGTTGTAGATCGTGTAGTCCCCGACCTCGATCATCGGGTTGCCGATGACCGTGTTCAGGTAGACCGTCTGCCGGTCGTTCGTGCGGGGATAGGTCTTGCTATTCATGGTTGGTCGTTTCAGTCTGCTTTTACGGTGATGATCTGTTTCCAGTCGGTCGTATATTCCTGCGAGAGGTGCTGGCGGTTCATCTTCAGCGGGGCGAACCCCTGTGCCGCCACCACGACCCTGTTGCGGCCGTAGGTGCGGTTGGTCGCGTCCATGGCGTCCATCAGCCGGGCGTGCCTGGCACGATCCACGGGGTCGAACAGGTCGGTTTGCAGCCCCGTGCGCGACGAAATGTCCGAAAGCGTAATCCCGGCTTTCTTGTAGCCGTAGCCTTTGCGGAATATGCGTTGCAGGGCCTTTGCCGCCAGCGGCACCAGCTCCAGCGTGTCGTCGGTCGGCACCACGGGGCGCACGGTCTGGCTTTCGAAATACTGGGGCAGCTCCTCGCGGTGGCGGTTGGTGAGGATGTAGACCGTCACCTCGCCGCAGAGGCTTTGCTGGCGGCGCAGTTTCTCGGCGGCCATCGAGACGAACGCCGCCACCGAGGTGTGTATCTCCTCGTATTGGGTCAGCTCGTGCGCGAAGCTGCGCGAGACGGTGATCTGCTGTTTGGCCGGCGGGGCGCTCTCGAAGTCGATGCACGCCTCGCCCTGAAGCTCTTTCCATGTGCGCAGCCCCGTGACCCCCATGCGGCCGCGTATCCATGCCTCGGGACGCTGCACGAAGTCCCATGCCGTACGTACGTTGGCGGCCTGCAACATGCGCCGGTGCTTGCGCCCGATGCCCCAGACATCCTCTATCGGGAATTTGCGCAGTACCTTTTCGATGTCCTGCGGACGGTACATCAGGCAGGCGCCCTGCAACTTGGGGTACTCCTTGCAGAGTTTCGACGCGATCTTGGCCAGCGTTTTGGTCGGGGCGATGCCGATGCTCACGGGGATGCCCGTATTGCGGCGTACCGTGCGGCTGATGTGCCGTCCCAACTCCTCCAGTCGTCCGGTTTCGATGCCCCGCAAGTCGAGGAACGCCTCGTCGATGGAGTATACCTCGGCGGCAGGAACCATGCGGCGGAGCGTCCAGATCACGCGCCGCGACATGTCGCCGTAGAGGTTGAAATTACTCGAAAAGACGGCTACATTATGCCGTTTTTCGAGGTCGCGGATCTGGAAATAGGGGTGTCCCATGCGGATGCCGAGCGCCTTGGCCTCGTTCGAGCGCGCGATCACGCAGCCGTCGTTGTTCGACAGCACGACCACGGGCAGCCCTTCCAGTTCGGGGCGGAAGACCCGCTCGCACGAGGCGAAGAAATTATTGCAGTCGCAAAGTCCGTACATCGTTTTTTCGTGTTGCATGTCGTCCGTCGCCCTCTCCCTGGGCGTTGCCGCTCCCTCGCTGGGATATTGCTAGGGGTGAGGTAGTTGCGGCGTTTCGGCGGCCGCTTCAGACCTTTTTGATGGCGTACGTCACCACGCCCCATACCGTGAAATCGCTCTCCTGGCCGATCTCGATCGGTTTGTAGCGCTTGTTCGCGGGCACGAGGACGATCTTGCCCTGTCCCATCCGCAGGCGTTTGAGGGTGAATTCCCCGTCGAGGAAACATACGGCGACACAGCCGTCGTAGGCCTCCAGCGACTTGTCCACGACCAGCAGGTCGCCGTCGGCGATGCCGTCGTCCTGCATGCTGTCGCCCGCGACCCGAGCGAAGAATGTCGCACCCGGATTGCGAACCAGCTCCCGGTTCAGGTCGAGGGGCGGGTCGAGGTGGTCGTCGGCCGGCGAGGGAAAACCCGCCGAGACGCCGCTCGTCGCCACGGGAAGTTCCGTGCGGGTCGAGGTGTCGGGGCGGACGAGCCGGAGCCGTATTTCTTCCTGGTTGTCCATCTTGTTATCCATAGTCGCTGCAAAATTGCAAAAAATTTCGTGTAAACCGGCAATATTTCCTACATTTGCCTCCTGAAATCCCGGTTTTATGGAACGTGCCAAAGGTATTCTCTACGCGGCCCTGTCGTCGTCGACCTTCGGGCTGGCGCCGCTCTTCACACTGCTGCTGCTCGGCCTGGGCTACTCTTCGTTCGAGGTGCTGTCCTACCGTTGGGGTGTCGCGTCGCTGTTTCTCGGTGCCCTGGCGCTGCTCGCCGGGCGCAGTTTCCGCCTCTCGTGGCCGGAATTGCGGACGGTATTCTTCCTGAGCCTTTTCCGCGCCGCCACGTCGCTGAGCCTGGTCATCGCCTACCAGCATATCGCCAGCGGCGTTGCGTCGACCATCCATTTCATGTATCCGCTGGCCGTCGCCCTGGCCATGATGTGCTTCTTCCGCGAAAAAGGCTCCGTATGGGTCTTTGCGGCCATCGGCATGTCCATCGTCGGCGCCGTGCTCCTCTCGCTGGGCAACGTCGATTTCACCCGGGGGAATACCACGCTGGGCATGGTCTCGGCCGCCGTTTCGGTCGTCTCTTACGGCGGTTATATCGTTGGCGTGCGCAAGAGCCGTGCCGTGGGGATCGACTCCACGGTGCTGACCTGTTACGTGATGGGGCTGGGGGCTTTGTATTTCATTGCCGGCGGCCTCGTTACGGGCGGTATCCGCATCGAGACGGACGGCACGGCGTGGCTCTGCATCCTCGGGGTGGCTCTTCCGGCCACGGCCGTGTCGAACATGACGCTGGTGCAGGCCATCAAACGCATCGGGCCGACGCTGACCTCGGTCTTCGGGGCCTTGGAACCGCTTACGGCCGTGGTCATCGGCGTAGCGGTCTTCGGCGAACCCTTTACGGTGCAGGGCGCTGCGGGCATCCTGCTGATCGTCGCAGCCGTCACGATCGTCATCCTGCACAGCGGCCGCCGGAAAGCCTGACCAGGCCGCAGTGCGGCGTGCTGCCGCCCGGGGATCGCGGCTTCCGGATAAAGGCGGCGCGCATCCGGCCGCGGGGGACGGCTTCCCGGATACGGATAACCTACTCCCGGACAAAATAGAACCGATGGAAAACCCGTTTTACCGATATGATCATCAGTGCCAGCCGCCGGACGGATATTCCGGCTTTCTATGCGCCGTGGTTCTTCAACCGCCTGCAGGAGGGTTACCTCCTTGTGCCCAATCCCTTCGACCCGAGGACGCTCAGCCGCATCAGCCTCGGGCGCGACGTCGTGGACTGCATCGTATTCTGGACGAAGAACCCGGCGCCGATGCTGCCGCGGCTCGGGGAGTTGTCGGGCTACAACTATTATTTCCAGTATACGCTCAATCCCTACGGCGCCGACCTGGAAAAGCACCTGCCGCCGCTCGAAAGGCGGATCGAGACCTTCAAGCGCCTCTCGGATAAGGTAGGGCGCGACAGGGTGGTGTGGCGCTATGACCCGATTCTCACCAATGCGACCTGCGACGTGGATTTCCACTGCGAGGCCTTTGCCCGGATCGCTCATGCCCTGCGGGATCATACGACGACCTGCATGCTGGGCTTCATCGACCATTACCGCCATATCCGCGGCATCCTCGGGGCGCTCGGTATCGGGCCCCTGCAGCGGGACGAAATCCGGCGGATGGCCGTGTCGTTCCGCCGGACGGCGGCCTCGACGCCCATCGCATTGAAGACCTGCACCGCAAAGGTCGACCTTCGGCACCTGGGCATCCCGACCGGCATGTGCATCGACCGCGGGTTGGTCGAACGCATTGCGGGCTATCCGATCGCGGCGAAGAAGGATGCGAACCAGCGCCATATCTGCAATTGCGTCGAGAGCATCGACATCGGCACCTATGAAAGCTGTCTGAACGGCTGTGTCTATTGCTATGCCATCCGGGGCAATTACGATACGGCGGAGTATAACCGCCGCAGGCACGATCCCCGCTCGCCGCTGATGATCGGGCATCTTTGCGACGACGATGTGGTGAAAGAGCGGCCGGTAAAAAGCCTCCGCAGCACGCAGCATACGCTGTTTTAACAGGACGGCGTCTCTTCGGGGGAGTGTTTCTTCGATATTTTCCCGGATAGCTCCCGGTATGTGCAGTTCATTATTTCATAGCGTTTTACTTCATGCGTCCTGCGGTCTTCCTGCACCAGATAGGCGCGTTTTGCCCACGCCTCGATCGTGAAATCGCATGCCGGCCCTTCCAATTTCAGCACGTGCGAGTCCATCAGGTTCCAGAAAATAAAGCGCAGCTTGTTGGCATAGCTTCCGTTTGCAAACGACATTTGTACGCCTGTTTCGTCCTTAAAATAGACGCTGTTGAAATTTTCTCTTGCCCGTCCCATAGCAGTTGTGTTTAGTCGGTGCAAAGGTCGGAAGGTGTAATGACAAGTTTTGACACCGTTGCGTATTTTTTTGAATGCACGATGCCGGAATGGAGTTCTCAAACTATCGTTTCAGCACCTTTCGCAACCTGTCGAGCCCCTCGGCCAGCAATTTCCGCGGGCAGGCGATGTTCAGGCGGATGAAATCCCGGCCGGCCTCGCCGTATATCGACCCGGGGTTTATGCGCAGTTTCGCCTCTTCGAGCAGCTTCGTCTCCAGCTCGTCGGACGTAAGCCCCGATGCCCGGCAGTCGACCCACACCAGATATGTCCCCTCCAGCGGCAGCACCGGGTACTGCGGCAGGTTGCGGTCGAAATACTCCCGCAGGAAGCGGTAGTTGCCGTGCAGGTATTCGTTGAGCGCATCGAGCCATTCGGCACCTTCGTCGTAGGCTGCGATCAGCGCTTCGATGGCCAGGGGGCCGATCTCCCCGGTTTCGTTGATCTGGAGCGAGTGCCCGATCCTTGCCCTCAGGGCCGCATCCGCCGCGAAGATGTTGGCGACCTGCAACCCCGCGAGGTTGAATGCCTTGCTCGGCGAGGTGCAGGTCACCGAGCTGCGTTCGAATTCCTCGCAGAGCGAGGCGAACGGCGTATAGCTAAATCCCGGCATCACCAGCTCGCAGTGTATCTCGTCAGCCACGACCACGACGTCGTGGCGCAGGCACAGCTCCCCGATGCGGCGCAGCTCCGCGGGCGTCCAGACCCGTCCGGCAGGGTTGTGCGGGTTGCATAGCAGCATCAGCTTCACGGCAGGGTCGGCGGCTTTACGCTCCAGGTCGTCGAAGTCGATCGTGTAGGTGTTGTCGCGGTATACCAGCGGGCTTTCGGCCGCCTGGCATCCGCTGTTGTGGATCGAGGTGAAGAAATGGTTGTAGACCGGCGTCTGGATCAGGACTTTGTCGCCCGGTTGCGTCAGGGCCTTGATGACGGCCGACAGGGCGGGGATGACGCCTGTCGTATGGAGCACCCATTCCGGCCGTATCTGCCAGCCGTGGCGGCGGCGGAACCACCCCGTAATCGCGTCGTAGTAGGCTTTCGGAGCCGTCGCATACCCGAAAATGTCGTGTTGCACCCGCCGCTGCAAGGCGGCTGCGACAGCGGGTGCCGTGCGGAAGTCCATGTCGGCCACCCACATGGGCAGCACCTCGGGATCGGTATCCATATCCCATTTGATCGCGTTCGTCCCGCGGCGCGGGACTATTTCATCGAAATCGTATTTCATGCGGAATTGTATTTGCTCGTTTATAAATACGTCGGAGCCTCCCCGAAAGTTTCATTCCGGGTTCCGGTTTTGCATGGCAGGCAGGCTGCCGGCTTGCCCTCGCGTTCCGGCAGCGTACCTTTATGCTCGCCGATGTACCCTTATCTGCTTCTCCTTTCCCCATCCGTACCGCCATGCGATGCGGGGAAACGAAAAACGAGGCAGTCGTAAACTGCCTCGTTTCCTGTTCCTTGCCTCCGGGGATTTTCCCTTCGGTTTGCTGGCGGTGCGTAGGGGACTCGAACCCCTGACCCCGTGCGTGACAGGCACGTATTCTAACCAGCTGAACTAACGCACCGTTTTGGTATTGCGAGTGCAAAGATACTATATTTTCTAAAACCTGCAAATAATTCCGTGATATTTTTTTGCCGTTTGCCTGCTGTGTCCGGTTGTACCGCCGCCGGATACGTGCCTCCGGGCAGGTGTGCTGTTCCCTGCCCCTCCCGGCCTGTCCGCTGCTTCCCCGCCTCCCGCCGGCGGATGTTTTTCCTTTCCGGGGTCGCCGGGCGGATTCTCCGGAGCATCCTATTGTTTTCCTTTCCCGGAACCGTAGGGTAGGTGTCCTTGGGGACTTTCTTTCCGGCGTGAGCCCTCCCCCTTGTTCCGGCAGGCGTACCCCCTCCCTTATGCTCGTCGACGTACCCTTATCTGCCTTGCCTTTCCCCGTCCGCACTGCCATGCGATGCGGGGAAACGAAAAACGAGGCAGTCGTAAACTGCCTCGTTTCCTGTTCCTTGCCTCCGGGGATTTTCCCTTCGGTTTGCTGGCGGTGCGTAGGGGACTCGAACCCCTGACCCCGTGCGTGACAGGCACGTATTCTAACCAGCTGAACTAACGCACCGTTTGGTTTATTGCGAGTGCAAAGATAGTGTAATTTTTCAAAACGGCAAACGCTTTTACGGCTTTTTGAAGAAAGAAAATTGCACGCTTCCGTAACTCCTTAATTGCCAGAACTCCTCGCAGGTCGAGAAATCCATTTTTTTCGAGTGTTCGAAGATGAAAATCCCCTCCGGGCGCAGCAGGTTGCCCTCCAGCACCAGTTTCACCACCTGTTCGCTGCCCTCCAGGTCGTAGGGGGCGTCCGAAAAAATCACGTCGAACTGCTTGGTGCAGCTCTTCAGGTAGAGGAACGCATTGGCCTTCACGGGATAGAGGTTGCCGATGCCGAGCTGTGCCGCCGTCTGCCGGATAAAGTTGCAATGCACCGGGTTGATCTCCACCGATGTGACGCTCCGTGCTCCGCGCGAGGCGAACTCGTAGCTTATCGACCCCGTCCCGGCAAAGAGGTCGAGCACGTCGCACTGCTCGAAATCCACCAGGTTGCCCAGTACGTTGAACAGGTTTTCCTTGGCGAAATCGGTCGTCGGGCGTGCCCGCAGGTTGCGCGGCGGGTTGATGGCCCGCCCCTTGTATTTTCCGCTGACTATTCGCATACGATCCGTTTGAAATAACCTTTCAGCAACTTGCCGCACGCCTTGGCGTCGTCGCCGGAAATCCTGAGTTCGCAGCTTTTGAGCGCGAACTCCTTTTCGAGCCGTTCCGTGAAGTAGCATACGTCCGCCGTGTCCGGTGCGGGGATCACCCCCGCGAAGCGGAGGCTGCCGTCGTACACCTTAATATATAGGAGCCCCGCCGTGCGGTATGCCCATACGGTCGGTGTTCCGGCCTGCACCTCCCGGAGCAGCGGGGTGGTGTAGCGGATGCGGTCTCCCAGCTTCTCCTCCACCTGCCGCAACGCCTCCCGGTGCGCAGCCATTACGGCGACGATGCCCTGCACGGGGAGGCTGCATACGGCGCGCTCTTCCGCGGCGGGAGCCATGCCGTTTGCCGCGAGCAGCGTTCCTGCGTCCCCGGTGCCGAGCACCTCCTCCGGGACGAGCATCGTCCGTGCCGTCAGCAGCTCCGCCTCCACGGGCTCCTCCCCCGGGAATTCCCCGTCGAGGCCGTGCGCCGAAAAAGAGTGTCCATCCAACGTAAGCTGAATGGACACCTTATTTGTAGCTTGCGGAGTGTTACTCCCAGTTACCTGCTTCATTGTTACCAGCTTCCATTGAACCGAACTTGACGCCGGGGTAGCGGTTGAAGTTGTTCACCTCGTCGTCGATCAGGTTGATGATCTCCTGGCGGTAAGCCACCGTGTCGAGGAACATCTTGTAGGGTGCGCGGCACTCCACGATCGGGATCACGACCTTCGACTCGGTGGTGATGATGCCTGCCTCCATGATGTACTGGGCCTTGTCATCGGTGCCGGGGATGTAACGCAACTGCTCTACGTCCTGTTTCGAAAGGCGCTTGGGCGAGAAGATCGTGTCGATCACGGCGATCTTGAACTTCTCGACGTTCTTTTTGCCCATCTTCTTCAGCTGTGCCATGGCTACGGAGTCATCCTCGTCGACGATCTTGCGCTCGAGTTCGAGCGTATCCTGCAGGATGAAATTCGTCAGCGTGTCGAAACTGCCCGTGAAACGCTGGTACTTCGACTTGAATGCGCGCTGTGCCGTACGGATGTCCTTGATGCGGTCGATGACCTGGGCTTTCTTGGCCTTCAACTCGTCATCGAACTTGATCGGGGTCGAGATCTGGTCGTAGATAACGTAGACCAGCGCCACGATAGCTACAGCAAGAATGATTTGAGCGATTTTTTTCATTTTTTAAGCTAATCTAATATTTGTTTGTAATTTTGTACAAAATATAACACACGCATGTTCAGCACACGTATTGCGACCCAAATTTACGCTAAAATTTGTTTTGAAACAACTCTTGGGCAAAAAAAAATCATAGAAAAATTGTCCGAATACCTTGCAGGTGACGATTTTTCGCGGATTTTCGTGCTGAACGGGTATGCCGGCACGGGCAAAACGACGCTGATAGCGGCACTCGTGGGGGCGCTTAAGGATTTGAATATCAAACCCATCCTGCTCGCCCCGACGGGCCGTGCGGCCAAAGTCCTCGCCCAATACGCTCAGGAAAAGGCTTTTACCATCCACAAGCGGATATACCGACAGCGCACCAATGCCGATTACGAATCGAAATATTCGCTCAACTTCAATGCCGAGAAGGGGGCGGTATTCATCGTCGACGAGGCCTCGATGCTCTCCGACAGTCCGGGCGGCGGGGCGCTTTTCGGCTCCGGGTCGCTGCTCGAAGATCTCGTGCAATACGTCCGCAGCGGCCGTGACTGCCGCCTGGTGCTCGTCGGCGACAGCGCCCAGCTGCCGCCCGTCGGGGCCGATTGCAGCCCGGCGCTCGACGCTGCGTCGCTCGCCCGTTTCGGCGATGTCGAGTACGCCACGATGGACGACGTGGTGCGCCAGGAGGCCGAGTCGGGGATCCTTTTCAATGCCACGCTCGTGCGGTGCATGCTCGAGAACGGCATCCACGAAATCCCCCATTTCGAAATGGGCTTCCCCGACATCGAGGCGGTCGAAGGCGGGGAGTTCCTCGATAAGCTGCAGGATTGTTACGCCAGGTACGGCCGCGACGAAACCATCGTCATCACCCGTTCGAACAAGCGTGCCAACCGTTTCAACGAGGGCATCCGCCGCAACGTGCTCTATGCCGAGGAGGAGATCGAGAGCAACGACATGCTGATGGTCGTGAAGAACAACTATTATTATACCGGGCACACCGAAAACTGCCCGATGCACTTTATCGCCAACGGCGACATCGCGCGGCTCAAACGGCTGCGGCGCTACGAGGATTTCTACGGCTTCCGTTTCGCCGACGTCGTGCTCGAATTCCCCGACTACGAAGATACGGAGATCGAATGCAGGATACTGCTCGACACGATCGCCTCGGAATCCCCGGCGCTGACCCGCGAGGAGTCCTCGCGCCTTTTCTACGAGGTCGAGAAGGACTACCTCGACGTCAAAAGTAAAATCAAGCGCTTCAAGGAGATCCGCGAGAACCCGCATTTCAACGCGCTCCAGGTGAAATTCTCCTATGCCGTGACGTGCCATAAGGCCCAGGGCGGGCAGTGGAAGGCCGTTTTCGTCGACCGCTGCCTGTTCGGCGACGAGCCCATGACGCGCGACATGCTCCGCTGGCTCTACACGGCGCTGACGCGCGCCACCGATAAACTGTACCTCGTAAATTTCGACAATAAGTTCTATGAATAGCGAACTGCATCCCCTCGAACCTTTCCTGCCGGCCAATGCCCGGGTGCTGATGCTGGGCAGCTTCCCGCCCAAGCGCATCCGCTGGTCGATGGATTTCTTCTACCCGAACCTGCAAAACGACATGTGGCGGATCGTGGGCTACCTTGCCACGGGCGACAAGTCGCATTTCCTGATGCCCGGCGGCCGGAAATTCGACAAGGAGCGCATCGAGGCCTTCTGCCGCTGCCGCGGGATCGCACTCTACGACACGGCGGTCGAAGTCATCCGGCTGAAAGACAATGCGTCGGATAATTTTCTTCAAGTCGTGCGCGAGGTGGATCTCGCCTCCCTGCTGGCGCGTATCCCTGCCTGCCGCACCCTCGTCACCACCGGCCAGAAAGCCACCGATACGCTGCGTGCGATCACGGGGTGCG
Organism: Alistipes sp. CAG:29; assembly: GCF_000435435.1. Lineage (NCBI taxonomy): Bacteria > Pseudomonadati > Bacteroidota > Bacteroidia > Bacteroidales > Rikenellaceae > Alistipes > Alistipes sp. CAG:29. The sequence continues at coordinate 31,400 of NZ_FR893475.1, forward strand.
ACGAACCGGCCGTAGGCCAGAGCGTCGGGTTCGAATATGCCGGGCGGAACATGCGGCTGTGGCGTATGCCCTCCTCGTCGCGGGCCTATCCGCGGCCTGTGGAGTGGAAGGCCGAATTTTACCGAAAAGTATTCGAAATAAATGAAATTCTGTAAAATAGAGTATCTTTGCGTAGCAAAAAAAACAAAAATAATTTCCATTCCCGGCTTGGTTTGAGAACCAAATTCTGTTATCTTTGTATGGAAATTACATACAATTTTTTATTGTGAACGCAGAGAAAAAAATAGACAAAAAATATGTCGAGACACCGCTGATGAAGCAATATTATTCGATCAAGGCGGTGCATCCCGATGCCATCCTGCTCTTCCGGGTAGGGGATTTTTACGAAACCTTCGGCGAGGACGCGATCAAGGCCAGCGGCATACTCGGCATTACGCTCACGCGGCGGGCCAACGGTTCGGCAACCTACGTCGAACTGGCGGGGTTCCCCTACCATGCCATCGACACCTACCTGCCCAAGCTGGTGCGGGCGGGCGAGCGCGTAGCCATCTGCGAGCAGCTGGAAGACCCCAAGCAGGTGCGGGGGCTGGTCAAGCGCGGCGTCATCGAACTGGTCACCCCGGGCATCGTGCTGGGCGACAATATCCTGGCCAACAAGGAAAACGCTTTCCTCGCTTCGGTCTACTTCGGCCGGCAGACGACCGGTGTGGCGTTCCTCGACATTTCGACGGGCGAGTTCTACGTGGCCGAAGGCTCCGACAACTACGTCGACAAGCTCATTTCGAACCTCGCACCCAAGGAGATCATCTACCAGCGCGGTTACGAAGACCGCTTCTCCGCCGCTTTCGGGTCGAAGCATTACACCTACCGGCTCGACGAATGGGTCTTCTCGGAGGAGGTCAACCGTGAAAAACTCTGCAAGCAGTTCACGACCACGTCGCTCAAGGGTTTCGGCGTCGACCATTTCACCAGCGGCATATCCGCCGCCGGCGCCATCCTCTACTACCTCGAATTCACCGAGCACCGCGACATCGCCCATATCCGTTCGATTTCGCGTATCGACCAGGACGACTACGTGTGGGTCGACAAATTCACGATCCGCAACCTCGAGCTGTTCTCGTCGAACGGGGGGCGCGAGAAGTGCAGCTTCGCCGATGTCATCGACCGCACGCTCACCCCCATGGGCGGCCGCCTGCTCAAACGTTGGATCGCCATGCCCGTCAAGGATACCGTGCAGATCAACGAACGGCTGGACGTAGTCGGACATTTCGTCGAGGATGCCGACCTGGCCGACACCGTGCGCGAGCAGGTGGCGCTGGTGGGCGACATGGAGCGTATCGCGTCGCGTATCGCCGCGGCGCGGGTGACGCCCCGGGAACTGGTGCAGCTCAAGAATTCGCTCTTTGCGGTCGAATTGCTCAAGGCGGCGCTCGAATCCACGGACGACGACCGATTGCATGCGCTGGCGGCGCAGATCGACCTGATGACCGGCGTGCGCGACCGCATCGCGCGGGAGATATACCCCGATCCGCTCAACAACCAGATTCAGAAGGGCGGCGTCATCGCCGACGGCGTGGACCCCGAGCTGGACGACCTGCGCCGCATTGCGCTCCACGGCAAGGATTACCTGGCACGCATCCAGCAGCGCGAGAGCGAGACGACGGGCATCCCGTCGCTCAAGATCAGCTACAACAACGTCTTCGGCTACTATATCGAAGTGCGCAACGCCCATAAGGACAAGGTGCCCCAGAGCTGGATCCGCAAGCAAACCCTTGCCAATGCCGAACGCTACATCACCGAGGAGCTGAAGGAATACGAAGAGAAGATCCTCGGGGCCGAGGAGAAGATGCTGGTGATCGAACAGCGCATCTATGCCGACATCATCGCCCACATAAGCCGTTCGCTCGCCGTGCTGCTGCGCGACGCCGCTGTCGTGGCGCGTGTCGACTGCCTGCAATCCTTCGCCCGCATCGCCTGCGAACGCCGCTATGTCCGCCCCGTGCTCGACGACGGCAAGCGCATCGACATCCGCCAGGGACGCCATCCCGTCATCGAGACGCTCATGCCCGTAGGGGAGGAGTATATTCCCAACGACGTGTTGCTCGACGACAAGGAACAGCAGATCATGATGATCACCGGCCCCAACATGTCGGGTAAGTCGGCCCTGCTGCGGCAGACGGCGCTCATCATCCTGATGGCGCAGATGGGATCCTTCGTTCCCGCCAAGTCTGCGCATATCGGTGTGGTGGACAAGATATTCACGCGCGTCGGGGCGTCGGACAACATCTCGCAGGGCGAATCGACCTTCATGGTCGAGATGCTCGAATCGGCCAGCATCCTCAATAACATCTCCGACCGCAGCATCGTCCTGCTGGACGAAATCGGCCGCGGCACGAGTACCTACGACGGTATTTCCATCGCCTGGGCGATGGTCGAGTACCTGCACAACCACCCGACGGCGCACGCCAAAACGCTCTTCGCCACACACTACCACGAGCTGAACGAAATGGAGCAGATGTGCCCCCGCGTGAAAAACTACCACGTGAGCGTCAAGGAGATGGGCAACCAGATCGTCTTCCTGCGCAAGCTCGAACGCGGCGGCACGGAACACTCGTTCGGTATCCACGTGGCGCGCATGGCCGGCATGCCGATGTCGGTGGTGTCGCGTGCCGACGAGATCCTGCGCAACCTCGAATTGGTCTATGGCAACAACGAAATCGTACCGAGCCGCAGCCTCAAAAGCCGCGGCAAGAAACCGTCGCCGTCGGTCAGGGAGGCTGCCGAAGCCGGCGCCCCGCAGAACATGCAGCTGTCGATGTTCCAGCTGGACGATCCGGTGCTGGTACAGATCCGCGACCAGATCAAGGGGTTGGACATCGATTCGCTGACACCCATCGAGGCACTCAACAAACTCAACGAAATCAAAAAGATAACAGGCATATGATCAAGCATCGCATCATGTCCGCAGCGACTTTGCTGGGCGGGGTGGTTTTTACCGGGCATGCCGTGGCGCAAAGCCCGGAGGTGGCGCGGCGGCTCGATGCGAAATACGATGTGGTGTGGCCTGCGGCCGACGGACTCATAAGGGTTAATAAGGGCGGGTACCGTATTCCCGATTCGCGTATGAAATCCAACGGGAAATACGGGTATGCCGATACCCTCGGGCAGCTGGTGGTGCCGCCGGCCTACGACGATGCCGCGGATTTCGGCAACGGCCATGCCGTAGTCGGGCGGAAAGCCGGGGATGGCAGGATGCTCTACGGCCTGATTGACCGCTCGGGGCGTGTGGTCGTGCCGCTGGAGTGGGAGCGCTTGGGCGGTGTCCGTAACGGGGTCTGTGTGGCCCGCACCGGCACGGCCGCCGAACGGGAATTCTTGCTCGCCGATACGCTGGGCAATGTCCGCAGCCTCGGTTACGACTATTGCAGCGATTTTTCCAACGGGCTCGCCCGCGTGGGTGTCGGTGCCTATGTCGAGAAGGAAAACGTAGCGGGGATTACGCTCCGGGATGCGTACGAATTCCGCGGGAAGTTCGGGTATATCGCCCCGGATGGCGGAATCGTTATTCCTGTGCAGTTCGACGACGCCCGGGATTTCGCGCAGGACGGGCTGGCCCCGGTCGGCATTCAGGGAAAATACTATGTCAAATGGGGGTTCATCGACAAGTCGGGGCGGCAGGTCGTGCCGTGCAACTTTTACAGTGCCGAGGAGTTCCTGGGCGACCGGGCCGTAGTGAGCAAGGTCGTTGCGGGCGGGAAATTGGCCTACGGCTATATCGACCGCAGCGGGAAGGAGGTAATCCCCTGTCAGTTCGACATGGCTTCGGGCTTCCGCTTTGCCAACACATGGGTCGGCATGGAGCAGGACGGTGAATATACCTATACGCTGATCGGCCCCAACGGGGAAACCGTGCTGCCGTTCCGTGTGGGCGATTTGCAGGACGGAGGAAAATACGGGCACGCGGCGGCCTCCATCTCCGATGCCACGGGGCGTAAACGCTTCGGGATCGTCGCCAATAACGGGAAGGTGATCCTGCCGTTCGAGTACGACCATATAGCTATTTTTTCGGAGTGGGATGCGGCGAACAACCGCTGGCAGGAGAGCGCCATGGGAACAAAGGACGGGCAAAATTTCAGCTTCGACATCTCCCGGCGGGGCGAGTAGCCTTTTCCGCCCCGGCGTGTTCCTTCCTTCCGGCATTCGGTTCCGCGGCAGGCGGGTGCTTTCTGTTTTGTTTGGCCCCGGGTACCCATGTGCAGTGACGGTTGGCTGCCGCAGCCGGCAAGTCGCAGCTGATCGTAGCCTTAGGGTGCAAAGCGGCTGCGGCTTGGATTCCGATTCCGAAATAAAACCCCGGCGCAAAGAGATTGCGCCGGGGTTTTCGTTGCAGGATATCCGTAAATTCCTCGGAGTCCCGTCCTGTTATCTCCTTTCCCATAATGCCGTTCTCGGGCCTTTCGGTCACCCGGTTGTCCGGCTACTCGTTACGCGCGATCAGCGAACTGATGTTCTGGATCAGCATCGCTACGGCCACCGAGTTGAAACCGCCCTCGGGGATGATGACATCGGCGTAGCGCTTCGAGGGTTCGACGAACTCGTCGTGCATGGGCTTCACGGTCGAGGTGTATTGCGTGATTACCGACTGCATCGTACGCCCGCGCTCGCAGACGTCGCGCAGGATACGGCGCGCCAGGCGTATGTCGGCGTCCGTGTCCACATAGACCTTGATGTCCATCATGTCGCGCAGCTCCTTGTTTTCGAAGATCAGGATGCCGTCGACGATGATTACCTTCGAAGGCTTCACGCACACGGTTTCCGCCGTACGGTCGTGGTCGACGAACGAGTAGACCGGGTGCTCGATGGGGACGTTGTCCTTCAGCGCCTTGATGTGGTCGACCAGCATCTGCGTGTCGAACGCCTGCGGATGGTCGTAATTGAGTTTCGTGCGTTCCTCGTAGGTCAGCTCGGGGTGCGCCTTGTAATAGTAGTCGTGGCAGAGCGTCACGACGTCGTCGCCTACGAAGGCCTCTTGCAGGCGTTTGACGAGCGTGGACTTTCCCGAGCCGGTTCCTCCGGCGACTCCGATTACGGTAACTTTCATAGTGTCAGTCTGTAATATCGGTTATATAAAGAAAAGGATCGCACCTTTCGCAAGGGCAATCCTTTTCCTTTTCATTATGCGTCGATATTTGCGTAATGCGCGTTTTTCTCGATGAATTCGCGTCGGGGCGGCACTTCGTCACCCATCAGCATCGAGAAGATGCGGTCTGCCTCGGCAGCGTTTTCGATGTTCACCTGGCGCAGGATGCGCGTGTCGGGGTTCATCGTCGTTTCCCACAGCTGGTGGGCGTTCATCTCGCCGAGACCTTTGTAACGCTGCACGTGCGCCCCCTTGCCGAATTCGGCGGTGATGGTGTCGCGTTCCTTCTCCGTCCAGCAATAGCGCTCCTGCTTGCCTTTCTTCACGAGGTAGAGGGGCGGGGTGGCGATGTAGACGTGGCCGTTCTCGATCAGCTCCTTCATCTTGCGGAAGAAGAACGTCAGCATCAGCGTCGCGATGTGGCTGCCGTCGACGTCGGCATCGGTCATGATGATGATCTTGTCGTAGCGGAGTTTCTCCAGGTTGAGCGCCTTGCTGTCCTCCTCGGTGCCGATCGTCACGCCCAGCGCCGTGAACATGTTCTTGATCTCCTCGTTCTCCCACATGCGGTGCTCCTGCGCCTTTTCGATGTTCAGGATCTTACCGCGCAGCGGCATGATGGCCTGGAAATTACGGTCGCGGCCCGATTTGGCCGTGCCGCCTGCCGAGTCACCCTCGACGAAGAAGATTTCGGCGATCGAACGGTCGCGGCTCGAACAGTCGGCCAGTTTGCCGGGGAGCCCGGCTCCCGAAAGCACGGTCTTGCGCTGCACCATCTCACGGGCGTGGCGTGCCGCATGGCGTGCCGTTGCGGCCAGGATGACTTTCGAAACGATGGCCTTGGCATCCTTGGGGTTCTCCTCCAGATAGTGCCCCAGGGCGGCGGACATCGCCTGGTCTACGGCAGCCGAGACCTCGTCGTTGCCCAGCTTGGTCTTGGTCTGGCCCTCGAACTGCGGTTCCTGCACCTTCACCGAAACCACGGCCGTGAGGCCCTCGCGGAAGTCGTCGCCGTTGATGTCGAACTTCAGCTTGGCGAGCATGCCCGAATCCTCGGCGTATTTCTTGAGCGTGCGGGTCAGCGCGCGGCGGAAGCCCGTCAGGTGCGTACCGCCCTCGATGGTGTTGATGTTATTAACATAGGAGTGCACGTTCTCCGAGAACGAGTCGTTGTACTGCATGGCCACCTCGACCGGGACGCCGTTCCTTTCGGTGTCGAGGTAGATGATCTGGTCGATGATCGGCGTGCCGCGCGTGGCGTCGAGGTACTGGACGAACTCCTTGAGGCCCTCTTCCGAATAGAAGTGGTCTTCGCGGGTCTTGCCTTCGTCGTCCTTGCGCTTGTCGTAGAGGTTCAGGCGGATGCCCTTGTTCAGGAATG
>NZ_FR893475.1:37930-46556 GCF_000435435.1 Alistipes sp. CAG:29
CTCGACGATCGGCGTGCCGCGCGTGGCGTCGAGGTATTTGACGAACTCCTTGAGTCCCTCCTCCGAGTAGAAGTGGTCCTCGCGGGTCTTGCCCTCCTCGTCGGGACGCTTGTCGTAGAGGTTCAGGCTGATGCCCTTGTTCAGGAACGCCAGCTCGCGCAGGCGGTTGGCCAGGATGTCGTATTTGTATTCCGTCGTGAGCGTGAAGATGCTCTCGTCGGGTTTGAACGTGATGGTGGTGCCGCGGTCGGAGCATTCGCCGATGACCTCGACCTGCGACGTGGGGGCGCCCTTGCTGTACGTCTGGCGGTATACCTTGCCGTCGCGGCTGCGGATCTCGGCGATCAGCAGTGTCGAAAGCGCGTTCACGCACGATACGCCCACGCCGTGCAGGCCGCCCGAAACCTTGTAGCTGCCTTTGTCGAACTTACCGCCCGCATGGAGCACCGTAAGCACGACTTCGAGTGCCGATTTGCCCTCCTTTTCGTGGTAGTCGGTCGGGATGCCGCGGCCGTTGTCGCGTACGGTGATGGAGTTGTCCTCGTTGATCGTCACGTCGATGTCGGTGCAATAGCCCGCCAGCGCCTCGTCGATCGAGTTGTCGACCACCTCGTAGACCAGATGGTGCAGACCCTTCTCACCTATGTCGCCGATATACATGGCGGGGCGCTTGCGCACCGCCTCAAGCCCTTCGAGAACCTGGATATTCGAAGCGGAATATTCTTCTTCTTGCTTTTTTACGTTTTCTAATTCGGTACTCATCTGTCGTCTTTAAAATATCGTACAAATATACGAAATATATCCCGAATAAACAATAGCCGCATGGCTTCCGCCAGACGATTTTTTGCATTTGCAGGACGTTTCGGAGGGCGTTGCGCCCGCATCGGGCAGGACGTGCCGCAACATCCCCCGGACGGGGCTGGGGCGTGCGGGATTCGCGGTCTGCTACCCGAGTTCCGCCTTGAGGTCGACCTCGCGGATATGCCCCTGCGCAAAGAGGATGGCGCGCGCAGGGTAGTTCTCGATCAGGGCGGTGTTGTGCGTGGACATGACCACGGCACAGCCGCGGCCGGCGATCTCCTGGAAAAGCTGCATGATGCCTTCGGCCGTCACGGGGTCGAGGTTGCCTGTCGGTTCGTCGGCCAGCAGCACCTGCGGGTTGTTCAGGATCGCGCGGGCGATGACCAGTCGCTGCTGCTCGCCCCCCGAGAGTTCGAACGGCATTTTGTAGCTTTTGGCCCCGAGGTCTACGAGCTTGAGCACCTGGTCGATCCGCTCCCGGATCTCGTCTTCGCGCTTCCATCCCGTGGCTTTCATCACGTAATAGAGGTTCATGAAGACGTTGCGGTCGGTGAGCAGCTGGTAGTCCTGGAATACGATACCGATCCGGCGGCGGAGGTGGGGGATGTCGCGGCGCCTGAGCCTGCGCAGGTCATAGCCTGCCACCCGCCCTTCGCCGGTGAGCAGCTGCACCTCGGCGTACAGGGTTTTGAGCAGGGTGCTCTTGCCGCTGCCGACGCGCCCGATCAGGTAAACGAATTCGCCCGGAGCCACGCACAGGTTCACATCCGACAGCACCATCTCGCCCCGGCGCATCAGCTTCTCGGCCGAGGTGCTGCCGAACGGGTTGTCCGCATGGTAGATGGCTGCGTTTTTCAGCCTTACGACATATTTTTCGCTCATAGGTTCTGGTCGCTGGAATTATTTTCCAAAGATAGTCAAAATATCCGTACGGGGATGTCGGCACGGCGAAAAAAACCGCCAAAACTGCTTCTGAAGGGATGTTTTGATCCTTCTCGACCGGAAATATATAACAAAAAAGCCCTTTGGGTTGCGCAAAAACAACCGTATAATTTGCATTTCCGCCCGAGGGTGCTTAAATTTGCACGATAGGCCGTGACGCCTCGGCCTGACAGTAAGCAAAAAATCTTTGAATGAAAGAAAACGAGATCCTGCGGGAGATTATGCGGGATGCCAAAATAGGTTGGTGGCAAGCCGACCGTAACCGCCGCGTGTTCCATATTTCGGAAGGGCTCCGCGACCTGCTGGGGGTCGCTTCGTGCGATGTGACTTACGAAGAGTTCGGGAAGATGATAACTCCGGCCTACCGGGAATATGCCCTCGCCTCGATCGGGGTGCGGGGCGGCGCCGAACGCCTCTACCCGCTGCAAGGCCCCGAGGGGGAGATATGGTGCTATTGGAAACTGTTGCGCGAAGAGGTTGCCGAAGACGGGGGGATGTTGCTGACGGGTTATTTCCGGGTGGTCGACCCGCCGTCCGAAGTGGTCAGGTCGGAGGAAAAACAACGGATCAACGACCTGCTGTTCCGTCTTAACAGCATTTCGCAAACGCTGCTTTCGCTGCTGAAAGTCGATGACCTGGATGCCGTCGTCGACGAAATCCTGGCCGACGTGCTGACCATGTTCGATGGCGGAAGGGCCTATATCATCGAATCCGACCCCGAACACCGTTTATATAATTGCACCTACGAAGTCACGGCCGAGAATGTCGCCGGGGAACAGGAGCTGGTAAGCGGTATTTCGATGGACGAGGTGCCCTGGTGGACGCAGCGCATCGCCAACGGCCAGCCCGTAATCATCTCTTCGCTCGACGAATTGCCCGACGAGGCTTTCCGCGAGCGCGAGGTGCTGGCCATGCAGGACATCAAGTCGCTGATCGCCGTGCCGCTCCTCTCGCGCGACAAGGTGTGGGGATATGCCGGCATCGACATCGTGAACCGGCCCCGGAGATGGACGGGCGAGGATTTCCAGTGGTTTTCGTCACTGATCAATATCATCAGCCTTTGTATCGAATTGCAGCGCTCCGAGCGCGAGGCGCAGTCCGAACGCAAGTACCTCCAGAGCCTCTATCACCACATGCCCCTGGGGTATGCCCAGCTGCGGGTCATCCGTGACGAGCAGGGGAAACCCGTCGACCTGCTGGTGCTGGATGCCAACTACACCGCCGACAAGATCATGGGGACTGCGCGCGAAACCTATATCGGCAGGCGTATCTCCGAACTGGGACTGGATATGGAGCAATATCTGAAAACTTTTACGGAGGTGCTCCGCAGCGACGGATTTATCGAGCGCGACTCCTTTTACGAGATCTCGAAACGCTGGATACATTCCATCCTCTATACGACCCGGTCGGACGAGGTCATCAGCCTCTTTTCCGACACTACGGAAATGCGCAATGCCCACGAGGCGTTGTTCAACAGCGAAAAAATGCTGCGCAATATTTTCGACAACGTCCAGGTCGGGGTGGAGCTTTATGACAAAGAGGGCTGCCTGGTCGACATCAACACCAAAAACCTCGACATCTTCGGCATCGCGGCGAAGGAGGATGTGCTGGGGATCAATTTTTTCGAGAACCCGATCGTGCCCGAGGAGATCCGCCGCAACGTGCGCAACGGGCAGGAGCAGTCCTTCAGGCTTGATTATCCTTTCGACCGGCTGGGCGGCTACTATCCCTCCCGCAAGAAAGGCAGCGTGCAGATATATACCAAGGTGACCATGCTGTACGACATGTACGGCGAACTGGTCAACTTCCTGGTGCTGAATATCGACAACACCGAGATCAACGAAGCCCACCACAGACTGGAGGAGTTCGAAAGTTCGTTCTCGCTGGTGAGCCGCTTCGGCAAGGTGGGGTACGCCCGCTTCGACCTGGTGACCCGCGACGGGTATGCCGTGCCGCAATGGTACCGCAACCTGGGCGAGGAGAGCGACACCCCCATGACGCAGGTGATCGGCGTCTACAACCATGTCAATCCCGAAGACCGGGAGGCCATATTCCGGGAAATCGGGCGGGTCAAGGCCAACGAGTCGAACGGCTTCACGCTCGACCTGCGGGTCGGGCTCCGCGACGGCAAGAGCGGGTGGACGCGCGTCAATGTGGTGCGCAACCCGCTGAATACCGACCCCTCGAAGATCGAAATGGTATGCGTCAATTTCGATGTCACGGAACTCAAGCAGACGGAGAAGAGCCTGATCGAAGCCAAGAACAAGGCCGAGGTCAGCGACCGCCTGAAATCGGCCTTCCTGGCCAATATGAGCCACGAGATACGTACGCCGCTCAATGCCATCGTGGGATTCTCGAACCTGCTGGCCGAAACCGACGATATCGCGGAGCGCCGCGAGTACATGCAGGTCGTCGAGGAGAATAACGACCTGTTGCTCAAATTGATATCCGATATCCTCGACCTTTCGAAGATCGAGGCCGGAACGTTCGAGTTCAATTACGGCATGCTCGACGTCAACCGCATGTGCGAGGAGGCGGTGCGTTCGCTGCGCCTCAAGGTGCAGGACAAGCCCGTCGAATTGCTTTTCGGCGACCATGAGGAGCAATGCCGCATCGTCGGGGACAAGAACCGGCTGTTGCAGGTCATCACCAATTTTATCAACAATGCGGTGAAATTCACCGAGCAAGGCTCCATCACGCTGGGCTACCGCCGGGAGGCCGGGGACTTGCTGTTCTACGTCGAGGATACGGGAAAAGGCATCTCCGAAGAGCATCTGCGCACTGTTTTCGACCGTTTCGTCAAACTCAACAGCTTTGCGCAGGGCACCGGGCTGGGGCTTTCGATCTCGAAGAGCATCGTCGAGCAGATGGGCGGGCATATCGGCGTCGAGTCGGAGGAAGGCCGGGGCTCCCGTTTCTGGTTCACCATACCTGCCGTGGCATGCAATGCCGGGCCGGACGATGAACCGTCCGTTGTGGCTGAGGCTCCGCATCCCGTTTCCCGTCAGGACGGGAAACTCCCGTTGCTGCTCGTGGCCGAGGATACCGACAGCAATTTCCTGTTGGTGTCGCTGATGTTCCGCAAGGAGTTCGACATCGTACGGGCCGTCAATGGCGAGGAGGCGGTGCGAATATGCCGGGAAATGAAACCTGCGGCCATCCTGATGGACATCAAGATGCCCGTGATGGACGGGCTCGAGGCTACGCGGCGGATCCGCGCGTTCGATCCCGTCGTGCCGATCGTCGCGGTCACGGCATTCGCCTACGACCGTGACCGGCAGAAAGCCCTCGCTGCCGGAGCCAACGAATATGTCGCCAAGCCGCTGAGCGGGGAGCATATCCGCCGCGTATTGGGGACATTGCTGGCGGGGGGATAACCGCGCCGCGCGTTACGGGCTTCGCCGATAGGGACGTGTCCGCCGTTTTCCGGGGGATCGCCCGCCGCGAAACAACGGCGGCGCTGTAGCAGCCCGGTAGGGAAACCTGTGCCGGGAAGGGTTACCGCGGTGGCCGCGTCCGTTCCTGCCCTGTTTCCGGAAAATCTGCCGATCCCCGATGTATTTCCTGCCCGAGGAGCGGTATTTGGAAAAAAAGTATTATTTTTGCACTGTTTCCATGAGGCTTTGTCCCGCGAAATTCTGGGGGTGCCCGGTTTTGACAGCAGGCAGAGTTTGATTGTAAGCACGCCGAGCGCTGTGTGGCGGCTCGTAAATCCCGACGCTCAAGATTCAAATGGCAATAACAGCTATGCACTCGCTGCATAATTTTCAAGGAAAATTAGCTTAATCGCCGGGCCCAAGGCGGCTTGGCGACGAGTATCCCGGGGAGTGGTTCCGCCCTTTAACCGCTTTCCATATGGGGTATCATCAATTCAGGGATAGTGCACCGGAGCGTCCCGGCCGGTGTGCGAAATTCAGGGACTGGGACTCGGGTTGGGTTGCCGCCTGCCAGGCCCGGGTAGAAGGATCAAACGGCGGCTAAGCGTGTAGAAAGCTTTCGGGTTCCCTGTTTGGACGCGGGTTCGACTCCCGCCACCTCCACGAATGTAAAACGCATCTGGTTTATTATTAACCAGATGCGTTTTCTTGTTGTATTATATCCTTTATTGCTTGCAGAACGGATGTCGGCGCAGCGGCCCTTCGCAATTCGTGGCGGACACTTTTATGCGACTCAAAACGTGGTTTCGGTCGTATGCCCTGCGGCCTGGTGGTGGCGATGGCCGGAATCCGGTCTGGCAGGCGTTCGTCGCCAAGAGCCGTCAGGGAATCCGGAAGAGCTTGCCTTCGGCGAAGGTAATCCACAGCGACCCGTCGGGTGCCTGCCGGAAATCGTTTCCTGCCGAATTGCAGCATTTCACACTCCACAGCAGCGTGCCGTCTTCGCGCACGGCGGCAACCTGCCCGAGCCTCCCGGCGACATAGACCACACCGTCGCGCACACAGGCCGGGCAGGAGTTGTATTCGTATCCCCATCCCAGATCGGTGCACCATGTTTCGCGGTAGGCGTCCGCCGAGGTGTCCACGGCCGCCAGCTCGCCGTCCATCGTCTTGTAATAGAATTGCCGTCCGTCGTCGCCGAGGCCCGTCGTTTCGCGTGCTTTACGGCTGTTGTCGCGCCATAGCTGCCGTCCGGTAGCCAGGTCGAGGCAGGTCACGGCCCGGTCGGGCGCCACGATGAAGACCTTGCCGCCGGCGATGCGGGGCACGACATGCCCCGGGGAGAGGAACACGCCGGGGTGGCCGTTGTTCCATTTCCAGAGGCATCTGCCCGTCGCGGCGTCGAGGCAATAAAGGTGCCTGTCCCACGCCCCGAATACCAGTTTTCCGTCCGCGAGCGTCGGGCGCCCCTGCGCCTGTCCCTGTCCGTAGTCGTAACGCCAGAGCAGTTTGCCGCTGCGCAGGTCTATGCGGCCGACGGAGCCGACGCCCAGCCCGATGTAGAGCGAGCTGCGGTCGACGAGCCCGTCGCCGACGACGGCCGTGGCGGTCGGCAGGTGCCACCTTCGGCGGCCTGTCCGGGCGTCGAAGGCCCATATCCCGCCCGAGGCGGCGCCGACAATCACCAGCCCGTCCGTGCAGAGCGGGGTGGTGTAGAGCGCGTCGGGAAACCTGTGCCGCCACACTTCGCGCCCCCGGCGTGTGTCGTACGCCCGCAATACGCCCTGTGAATTGCCGTAGTAAAGCATGTCGCCGCAGCATCCCGCACCCGTCAGTACCATGGCGCTGTCCTGCAGGACGTATTCCATGCGGCCTTCGTAGTCGGGTGCGGTGGGCGGCGGGTCGCAGGGCAGGGCGAGTATCTGCGGATCCCCCTCCAGGCATACCGTATGGCGGGTGCGTGCGGCATGTCCGAGCGGCTTTTCGCGGATGCGCACCGAGTCGGCGAAGAAATCGAGCAGGGTATATCCCGGCGCCTCGCCCGGCCTGCCGGCCAGTGCCCGGCCGGGTATGCCCGCGATGCCGTCGAAATTGCGCAGGTCGAGCCGGTGGTAGTGCCCGTAGAGCGAGGCGGTGATGCCCAGCCGTTTGAGCGTTGCGACCACCTCCTGCCTGTTGGTGAGGTCTTTGTTGAGCGGGTAGTGGCAGAGGCTTACGATCCGTTCGCCGGGGCGGGCCCCGGCGGCCTGCGCTCCGAGCCATGCGAGGTCTTCGGTGCGCACGACGCCGTCGGCCATTTTCATGTAGGGCCCGCAGTTGTAGCCCAGGAAAAGGTAGCCTCCCGCACGGTACGCGACGCGCCCGTCATGGCCGAATATGCAGCGGAACGTCGTGCATCCGCTCTCCGACCAGGTCGTTTCATGGTTGCCCATGACGGTGAACCACGGTTTTTCGAGCTGTGACATCAGCCCGTACACGTGCTCCAGTTCCTCGTCGCTGCCCGTGTTGGTGAGATCCCCGCCGAAGATGACCAGTTCGGCATCCGACGCGTTGGCTTCGGCGACGGCCACGCGGAAGAGCGAGTCCTGTGCATTGCCCGGCGTGACATGTATGTCGGTGAAAAAGACGACGTGCAGCGTATCGGCCGGGGAGGGGCGTGTTTGCGCCGCGGCGGTTCGGGTGTCCCGCCGCGCTGCGTGATCCGCCGTCGCGGAGGCTCCTGCCGCAGGCGCATGCACGGGAACGAGTGCCGACAGGCACCACGCCATGCCGAGGCTCAGCCGGAGGATTTGTTTTTTCATGGCCGTCGAGGTAAGTTTTAATGCGGTAAGGTACGAAATTCAGGGCAAAAAACATATCTTTGTGCCACTGAAAAATACAGACATATGGCTAAAAAGATCATGCTGCTCGGTTCGGGCGAACTGGGCAAGGAGTTCGTAATCGCGGCGCAGCGGCTGGGACAGACCGTCGTGGCGTGCGATTCCTATGCAGGCGCCCCTGCCATGCAGGTGGCCGACGCCTGCGAGGTGTTTTCGATGCTCGACGGCGATGCGCTCGCCGCCGCCGTGGCCCGGCACCGCCCCGACGTGATCGTCCCCGAAATCGAGGCGATCCGCACCGAACGCCTCTACGACTTCGAACGCGAGGGCATCCAGGTCGTGCCGAGCGCTCGCGCCGTCAATTTCACGATGAACCGCAAGGCCATCCGCGACCTTGCCGCCCGGGAGCTGGGGCTAAAGACCGCCCATTATTTCTACGCCACGTCGCTCGCCGAACTGGAGGAGGCTGCCGCCCGGATCGGGTTCCCGTGCGTGGTCAAGCCGCTGATGTCCTCCTCGGGCAAGGGGCAGTCGCGCGTCAGGAGTGCCGGCGAACTGGAGAGAGCCTGGCACTACGGCTGCGAAGGGTCGCGCGGCGATATCCGCGAGCTGATCATCGAGGAATTCATCCGCTTCGACAGCGAAATCACGCTGCTGACCGTCACGCAGAAGGACGGCCCGACGCTC
>NZ_FR893475.1:46583-72758 GCF_000435435.1 Alistipes sp. CAG:29
TTGCCCGCCGATCGGCCATGTGCAGAAGGGCGGCGACTACCGCGAGAGTTTCCAGTCGCCCTACGTGGCACCGGAACACCTCGCTGAGGCGCAGCGCATGGCGGCCGCCGTCACCGAAGCCCTGACCGGTGCCGGGCTGTGGGGCGTGGAATTCTTCCTGAGCCACGAAAACGGGGTTTATTTCTCCGAACTTTCGCCGCGCCCGCACGACACGGGCATGGTGACGCTGGCCGGGACGCAGAATCTCAATGAGTTCGAACTGCACCTGCGCGCCGTGCTGGGGCTGCCGATTCCCGCGGTGACTTTCGAACGCCTGGGCGCCACGGCCGTGGTGCTCTCGCCCCTGGCAAGCCCCGTGGCGCCGCGCTACGAGGGGATCGACCGGGCGCTGGCCTCCGATCCCCGTACCGACGTGCGGATCTTCGGCAAACCTTCGGCGCGCGTCAACCGCCGTATGGGCATCGTCGTGGGCTATGCGCCGCTGGGCGACGACCTCGATGCCCTGCGCGGCCGGGTGAAGGCCGCGGCCGCCGAAATCAAAGTCCTCGAACCTTAAAAACCTGTTTCGATATGGCACAATACGCACTTATTTCGACCGAGAAAGGCGACATGAAGGCCGAGCTCTATACGGAGGAGACCCCCGGTACGGTGGCGAACTTCGTCGAGCTGGCCAACCACAATTTCTACGACGGGCTGACCTTCCACCGGGTGATTCCGGGCTTCGTCATCCAGGGCGGCTGCCCGCGGGGCGACGGCACGGGCGGCCCCGGGTACAAGATCAAATGCGAGACCTCGGCGCCGCGCCAGTATCACGACCGGGGCGTGCTCTCGATGGCCCATGCCGGAAAGGACACGGGCGGCTCGCAATTTTTTATCTGCTGCGCCCGCGAGTCGACGCAGCACCTCGACGGCCGCCACACCTGCTTCGGCCGGGTGGTCGAGGGGCTGGACGTCATCGACGACATCCGTCCCGGCGATCTGATCCTCTCGATCCGCATCGTGGAGGAGTAGGCATACCGCCCGCGTGTACATGAACAAAGCCCTCCCTGTGCGGAGGGCTTTGTCCTTGCCCCCCCCCTATATTTTTTTCACCATTTCGAACTGCCGCCCCGTCACGGCGATGTTCGCCGCCTCCAGGAACGCCGTTAACGATTCGCAGCCGGCCTCGGTGTTTATGGCCTTGACCGAATCCGCCTTGTTGAGCCGGAGCGCTTCCCGCAGCAGCGAGGTGGCGATCCCCCGCCGCCTGTACCGCTTGTCGACAGCGATTAGGGCAATGTCGCCCGAGGCGGGTTCGAAGATGCAGTATCCCACTTGTGTCCCCTCTGCGCGGGCGCTCAGCCCGGCGAAGTCCCCCGCAGCCCGCCTTATGGCCTCGGGGCTGTTCTGCCAGGAGGGCATGAAATCCCAGAACTGCGGGTCGGGGGCGAACCGTCCCACATCGACGGGCGTTACCGTACAGGCAATGTCCGGGATTTTCGCGCCGAGGTGCACGTGCGCGCCCTGTTGTATGGAATAATTGAATTCACGCGCCGTTTCGAACCCGAGCTTCCGGTAGACCGATACCGCCTTTGTGTTGTGTTGCAGGACTTCCAGCAGGTATTGCCGGATTCCGGCCTCCCGCAAGTAGGGGATGGAGTGTTCGAAGACCTTTGCAGCGAGCCCCTGCCCGCGATAGGCTTCGAGGGTTCCCGTGCCGGTGTCGTAGGCCGTCGGCAGGCCGTTGAAATTCCCTCTCCCATTCAGGGTGAACGCGGCGATCCGCTCCCCGTCGAACGCGGCGAACGACAGGCGGGGATCGAAACCGCGCCTGCGCAGCATGCGCCGGAGCTGTGTTTCGTCCAGTTGGACTTCGTAATCGGCGAATGCCTGGCCGAATGCCTCGAACAGCGTGCCGAAACATGTATTTTCCAGTGATTTTATCTCCATATGTGTCTGTTTCGGATTTCGGGGGACAGGGCTCCGTCCCCTCTTTTCAAGAGTCGTCGGTTGCAGCTTCTTCCCGCTGCGGGATCGCGCTTTACGCCGGGCACCGCCCCCTCTTCGCCGGAAAGCGAACTGAAAAAAACTCCCCTCGGGAACCGATGTCCGCGAGGGGAGCGCCTTATTCCGTATTGCCCGGGAGTTATTTCCCGAACTTGGCGATGATATTGTCCGTAGCTTTTTTCAGCAATTCCTCAGGGCAGCAGAGGGTGATGCGGATGTAACGGTTGCCCTCCGAGCCGAAGATGCCGCCCGGGGTCAGGAACACGTCGCATTTGTCCATCACCTCGTCCGAGAATGCAAAGCTGTCGCCCTCGTACGATTCGGGCAGCTCGGCCCATACGAACAGCCCGGCCTGGTGCTCGCGGTATTTGCATCCCAGCGCGTCGAGCAGCGCATAGGCCTGCTTCTCGCGGCCGTAATAGATGTCGTTCAGCTCCTTGAACCACTCTTCGCCCAGTGCCAGCGCCGTGTCGGCCGCCGCCTGGATCGGGTAGAACATGCCCGAGTCCATGTTCGACTTGAACGTCAGGATCGAGTCGATCCACTCCTTCTTGCCCACGACGACGCCCACGCGCCAGCCGGCCATCGAGTGGCCTTTCGACAGCGAGTTCATCTCCAGTGCGACGTCGCGTGCGCCCTCGGCCTCCATGATCGAGATCGGGGCGGCGGCATTGCGGATGAAACTGTACGGGTTGTCGTGCACGATCAGGATGTTGTGCCGGGCGCCGAAATCCACGATTTTCTGGAACAGCTCCATCGTCGGGGTCTGGCCCGTCGGCATGTTGGGGTAGTTGACCAGCATCATCTTCACGCCGTCCAACCCGGCCTTCTCGATCGCCTCGAAGTCGGGGTAGAAGCCGGTCTGTTTGTTCAGCGCATAGGGAACCATCTCGCCGCCCGAGAGGCGCACGGCAGCCGAGTAGGTGGGGTAGCCGGGATTGGGCACGAGCACCTTGTCGCCCTTATTGAGGAACGTCATGCATATGTGCATGATGCCCTCCTTTGAGCCGATCAGGGGCAGTACTTCGTTGTTGTAGTCCAGTTCCGTGCGGTACCATTTCTTATACCAGTCCGCAAAAGCCTTGCGCAGGATGGGTTCTCCCTTGTAAGACATGTATTTGTGTACGTCGGGGCGCTGTGCCTCCTTTGCGAGGCGGTCGATGACCGACTGGTGCGGGGGCAGGTCGGGGCTGCCCATAGCGAGTTTCACGATCTGACGGCCCGTTGCCGCTTCGATTTCGGCGATCTCGCGCAGACGGCGCGAAAAATAGTACTCTCCGATGCCGTCCAACCGATGGGAACGGGCGATGTTGACTGCTTTTGCCATAGTATAAGGGTGTTTGGATTTTTGCCAGCAGCAAAGATAGGTATTCCGATTAAAATTTAAAAGCCATCGTTGAATTTTATCTGCCATCCGACTCTCTCCGCCGCTTCATTTCTCGCCCCAAACTGCTTTTGAGCGACATGCGGGACGGGTAACAGTTCGTAACATTTTTTACGAACCGTCCCGCTTACAGCGAGAAGAGGATGAATATCTGCGCCGTCAGCACGCGCAGGAACATCACTACGGGATAGACCGTCGAATAACCCACGGCCGGCATGTCGTTGCCTGCCGTCGCATTGGCGTAGGCCAGCGCCGGGGGATCGGTCGTCGATCCGGCGATAAGTCCCATCAGCGTGTAGTAGTTCATTTTGAGCCACAGCCGCGCCACCAGCGCGACGATTATCAGCGGCAGGACGGTGATGGCGACGCCGTATCCGATCCAGCGGTAACCGCCGTCGACGATGGCGTCGATGAATCCGTCGCCCGCGCCGATGCCCACCGCCGCGAGGAACAGCGCGATGCCGATTTCGCGCAGCATCAGGTTGGCGCTCATCGTAGTGTAGGTGACCAGGTGGAAATGCGTGCCGAAGCGTCCGATCAGGATGGCCACGATCAGCGGGCCTCCTGCCAGTCCGAGCTTCACGGGCTGGGGTACGTTGAGCAGCGGAATTGACCCCAGCAGCACACCTAAAGCGATACCTACGAAGATCGTCACCAAATTAGGCTGGTTCAGCTTCTTGAGCGAGTTGCCCAATACGTCGGCCACCTGCGCCACGGCTTTCGCGGGCCCTACGACCATCACACGGTCGCCGACCTGCAGTTCCAAGCCCTGATAGGGGATCAGATCGACGCCCGCGCGGTTTACGCGCGTGATGGTGATGCCGTATTTCGTGCGCAGGCGCAGGTCGGAGAATTTCTTGCCGTTGAGCGACGATTTCGTAATCAGGATGCGGCGCGACACCAGCTCGGCATTGGGCGTATTGTTGCCCCACTGCTCGTCGGTCATCTCCACGCGGCGGCCGAAGAAGGCCACGATCGCCTCGATGTCCTCGGCCTGCGAGATCAGCCACAGCCGGTCGCCGATATGTATCACGCTCTCCGCATCGGCCATCGAGATCGTTCCGTCGGGACGCAGGATGCGCGATATGACGAACTGACGGTTGATCAGGTCGCGGACATAGGCCACCGTGCGGCCGTCGAGCGTCTTGTTGGTGAATTCGACCGAAACCTTGTCGGCGAGCTTGTGTTCACGGCTCAGCGCCGCCAGCCCCTCGTCCTCCTTTTCGAACTTCACGCGCAGGGCGTAGCGGATGAAGATCATCGTGAATATGATGCCCACGACGCCGAGCGGATAAGCCACGGCGTATCCCAGCGCGATCGTGGGGTCTTCGATTCCCAACGCATCGGTGTAAGCCTGCTGCGCGGCACCCAGTCCGGGGGTGTTGGTCACTGCGCCCGAAAGGATGCCGACCATCGTCGGAATCGGCGTGCCCGTCGCCAGATGAACTACATAGGCCGTCGCCACGCCCAGCAGTACGATCGCTACGGCACACATGACCAGCGTCATGCCGCCGTGCTTGAACGATGCGAAAAATCCCGGTCCGACTTGCAGACCGATCGAGAAGACGAACAGAATCAGCCCGAATTCCTGCACGAAGTGCCTGACCTCGCCGTCCACCGTCATTCCGAAATGACTCAGGACGATACCTACGAACAGAATCCATGTGATTCCGAGCGAGATGCCGCCGATTTTGACTTTTCCGAGCAAAATGCCGATGGTGATGACCAATGCGAAGGTCAGCACGGCATGGGCGATGCCGCTGCCGAAGAACAAGGTGTGTAACCACTCCATATTAACCTACTTTTGTGCGAATTGCCAGCAATTGTGCAAAAGTAGTATTTATTATAGAATTTAAAAAACTTTGATGCGACTTTTATAAGCCCGATATATGCCCGTCCGCCTGCCGCAGGGCTTACTGCTAATACAGATACCGCTCCATCAGCGGCATCAGCAGCGCCGTAGCCAATCCCATCAGGGCCATCGCCAGTCCGCTCAGGGCTCCTTCGACGGCTCCCATCTCGATGGCGCGCGCCGTACCGATGCCGTGCGCCGCGGCTCCCAGCGCAAACCCCCTTGCTTCGGCATCCCGCACGCCACAGCGGCGCAGGATCCACTCGCCGAAGATACTGCCGAAGATCCCCACGCAGAACACCACGACCGACGTGACGGGGACGATGCCGCCCAGCGGCCCCGAAACCGACACGGCGATGGGCACGGTGACCGACTTGGGGGCTATCGAGTTGAGTATCTCGCGTCCGGCGCCGAACGCCATGGCGATATATACGACGCTCAGCACGCCCGCCACGCAACCCGCAAGGGTGGCGATGCCGACCGGGAGCAGGCTTCCGCGCAGTTGTTCGACCTGTTCGTAGAGCAGGTAGCCGAGTGCGACGACCGACATGCCCAGGGCAAAGTCGAGGATGCCCGTGGCTTCCTGGTAGCGGGCATAGCCGATGTCCGCCGCACGGAGGAATACGATGACGGCGACGAACGTGAGCAGCACGGGATGCAGCAGCGGCATCCGGATGCGGCGGTAGACCGCCGTCCCGAGGCAGTAAAGCCCCACGGTGAGCGTCAGCTGGAAGAGGTCGGTGAGGAGGAACGCCTTGTCAGAGGGGGGTGGGGAGGAACGCCTTGTCAATCATTGTCCGGGGTGTTTGCGGCGGTTTCACGAAGGTGCCGGATGCGGCGCAGGCGCGAGCGGCGGTTCAGGCTCTGGAACGTCTGCCCCGTCACCAGCAGCACGATGATCGTCGAGGCGATGCCCGAGATTACGATCGCCCACAGGTTGTCGAGGATCACGCGGTAGGAGTCCATCAGCCCTACGCCGTAGGGGACGAAGAAGAGTGCCATGGCCCCCAGCAGGAACCGGGCTGCGGGACGTACCGTTTCGGCTTTGACCCAATGCAGGCACAAGGCTGCGAAGAGCAGGATCATGCCGATGATGTTACCTGAAACATAACCTCCGGTAAGGATGCTCAATGCATTGCCGATCAGCCAGAAAAGAAGGATGTAAAAAAGTCCGGGCATTGTGTGTGCGCTTGATTCCGGGGCAAAGATAGCATTTCCGGCCGGAAGTTGTTGCGCCCGCCTGTGATTTTATGTGCGGAGTGTCTTTTTCAGCGGGCACTGCGTACTGGCGCACGACGCGCATCCGCCGCGCCGCCTGCCCCTGAAGAAGCACCACATCCGCCGCACTACGACGGCTGCGACCGCGATGCCGATACCCCAGACCGCAAAGTCCTGCCACCCCATGTCAGAGCCACATGAAAAGGCGGTAGACCGCCCATGCTACGACCCACGCCAGCACCGTGTTGTAGGCCACGGCGGCCGCGGCCCATTTCCACCCGGCCTCGGCGCCGATGGCGGCGATGGTCGCAATGCAGGGGAAGTAGAGGAGGATGAATACCAGGAAAGCCAGTGCCGATGCCTGCGTGAAGTCGCCGCTTGCCAGCAGCTTGCGGGAGAGGTTCACGGTTTCCTCGTCTTCGCCGGGCAGCTCTGCGACCTTGCCCGCCTGCGTGCCCGTGCTGACCTGTGCGCCAGCGTTTTCCGCAATGCGGATCGCCGTCTGTCCGTCCGCCCCGCCGATAATGGCGATGCTGCCTTCCGGCAGGTTTCCGATCTCGATCTTTTCGCCCGATCCCGTGACGATCTCCGTCGTGCCGGCGCCGGGGGCGGTTGCCGCCTCCCCGCCGTCGGAATAGAGCACGCCGAGCGTGCTGACGACGATCTCCTTGGCCGGGACACCCGACAGCAGTGCCACGCCCGCCTTCCAGTTCAGCCCCAGCGGACTGAAAATCGGCGCACAGCTTTGCCCCAGACGCCCGAGGTAGGAGTTCTCGTAGTGGACCGCCGTGCCGCCCTCTTCGCTGCGGGGGTAATAGCTCAGGAACCATACGACCATCGAAGCGATCAGGATCATGCCTCCCATCTTGCGCAGGTATTGCGCGCATTTGTCCCACATGTGGGTGAGCGTCGTCTTCCATGTCGGCAGGCGGTAGGGCGGCAGTTCCATGACGAAGGGCGTTTCGTCCACCGGGAACATGAAGCGCCGCATCAGGCGTGCCGTGACGACGGCCAGCACGACTCCCAGCACATAGAGCCCGATCATCACCATGCTGGCGTCGGCGGCGAAGAACGTCCCGGCGAGCAGGAGGTAGATAGGTATTCGTGCACTGCATGACATGAAGGGGGTTATGAGTATGGTTATCAGCCTGCTGCTTCGGCTCTCGATCGTCCGGCAGGCCATGATGGCCGGGACGTTGCAGCCGAAGCCCATGATCAGCGGGATGAACGATTTGCCGTGCAGGCCGATGCGGTGCATCACGCGATCCATGATGAACGCGGCGCGCGCCAGGTAGCCCGAGTCCTCCATGAACGAGATGAACAGGTAGAGGATCATGATGTTGGGCAGGAAGACGATGACCGCCCCCACGCCGCCGATGATGCCGTCGACCAAGAGGTCGCGCAGCGGCCCCGCGGGCAGCAGCGCGTCCACGCCGCTGCCGATCCATCCCACGAGCGTGTCGATCCACTCCTGCGGGTAGGCGCCGAGGCTGAATGTGCACCAGAACATCAGCCACATCAGGAAAAAGAAGATCGGGAAGCCCCACAGCTTGTGCGTCACGAAGGTGTCGATCAGCTTCGTGGCCGAGGCCTCTTCGCGTTTCCCCGGGGTGTAGGTCTCCTTGAGCGCCCCCTGAATGAACCCGTATTTCTGGTTGGCGAAAGCCGTCTCGACATCCTCGCCCAGGGCTTCGGCGATGCGTTTGGCCTCGCGGTCGCGGATCTCCGCCCACTCGGGGTAGCGGCTGCTGCCGCGCAGCTGTTCCTCGACCTGCCTGTCGCCTTCGAGCATCTTCATGGCGTAGTAGCGCGGCGGGAAGGCCTTGGGCAGTTCGCCGCGGTAGTCGCTCATATCGTCCTTGAGCCGCCGGAGCCCCTCTTCGATGACGGGGCCCATGTTTATGTGGATGTGGCGTACGCGCTCGTCCTGGTTCTCGTACACGGCGATCACGGTGTCCAACAGCGCTTCGATGCCTTTGCCGTTGCGTGCCTCGACGGGTACCATCGGTACGCCGAGCATCCGTCCCAGGTTGTCGTAATCGAGCTCCGAACCGCGTGAGTCGAGCTCGTCGTACATATTGAGAGCCACCACCATGCGCGGGTTTATATCGATCAGCTCGGTCGTCAGGTAAAGGTTGCGTTCGAGGTTCGACGCCACGACCGAGTTGATGATGACGTCGGGCGTCTTTTCGGCGATATGGCTGCGGACGTAACGCTCCTCGGGGGTATAGGCCGAAAGGGCGTAGGTGCCCGGCAGGTCGGTCACCTCGAAGCGGTAGCCGCGGTAGTAGCGGTGCCCGCTCTTGGCGCCGACGGTCACGCCGCTGTAATTGCCCACGTGTTCATGGCCGCCCGATATGGCGTTGAAAAGCGAGGTCTTGCCGCTGTTGGGGTTGCCCACGAGCGCCACGCCGATCGTGCGGCTGTGGCGCGAGATGACCTCGTCGGCCGTGGCGCAGTCGTCGTCCGCGCCCGGCGTCCCGGCGGCGGGGTATTCGGGGGCTTGTTCCGGCGTTCCGCAGCCGCATTGCCCGTGGCGGTGCCCGGGATGATGGCGGTGGTGGTGATGTCCTCCGGCAAGGTATTCGTTCACTTCGCTGTCGGAGAGTACGACGACCATGTCGGCCTCGGTACGGCGCAGCGAGATGTCGTAGCCCATGATTTTATATTCGATCGGGTCTTTCAGGGGTGCGTTGAGCAGTACTTCGACCCGCTGCCCGCGAACGAATCCCATCTCCATGATGCGCCGGCGGAAGCCTCCGTGGCCCGTCACCTTGAGGATCGTGGCCGACTCGCCGGTTTTAAGTTCGGATAAACGCATTGTCGCTCTTTAGTTTTGGCGCCAAAGATACGACTTTGCGGCCGGATATGCAATCCCCATTTGTGGGTATATTCGGGCGGCCTTACCACCCGCCGCCCAGTGCCTTGCAGAGGTTCACGTAGTTGATGTACTGCTGTGCCGCGATGTTCACCAGCTCCATCTGCGACTGGTAGAGGCTCCGCTCGGCGTCAATCACGTCGAGGTAGTCCGACAGCCCGCTGCGGTAGAGCGCCTGCGTCATGGTGGCAATGCGGTCGTTCGAAACGACCAGTTCGCAGGAACGCTCTGTCTGGGTGCGGTAGGTGGCGATGGCGACCAGCGCCTTCTCGACATCTGCGAATGCCGTCAGTACGGTTTGCTCGTAAGTCTTTGCCGCCTGCGTATAACGCTCCATGGCCGCCATCTCCGAGCGGCGCAGCTTGCCGAAGGCGAACAGGGGTTGCGTGAGCGAGCCCAGCGCATCCCACGCCCAAGGGTTTGCCGCAGTTAAACCTTTGATCGAGTTGGAGGCTATTCCTCCTTTGGCTGTCAGTGCGATGGACGGGAATCTTGCCCCGCGTGCGACCCCGGCATTCGCGGCCGCCTGGAGCATATTGTAACGCGCCTCCATGATGTCCGGGCGCCGCTTGAGCAGTTCCGACGGAAGCCCTACGGGGATGTCGGCGGGATGGCGGTCTGCGAGCAGGCGCAGCCCCGAGCCCGTGCTGTCCGCCGCCTGCGGCGTTTCGCCCAACAGGATGTCGAGCGACAGCCGCGTCTGCTTCACGGCGCGCTCGTATTGCGGGATGTCCGCCTCGGCCGTATAGACCAGGCTGCGTGCCTGCTCCAGCGCCACGCCGTCCGACATGCCGTAGCGGAACATCGAGTCGATCAGTGCGGCCGATTCGCGCCGCAGGGTGCAGCTGCGCCGGGCGATCGCCAGGTCGCGTTCGTATTCGAGCAGCGTGAAGTAGGTCGTGGCGACCTCCGCGGCCAGCGACAGCCGCACGCCCCGCAGCGCCCATTCCGAGGAGGCGATCTGCGCCCTGGCCGCCCGTTTGGCGTTACGCAGCTGCCCGAACAGGGCGATCTCCCACGAGAGCGACGGTTCGACGGCATAGGTCTGTACGATCTTGGTCTGCGGCGTGTATTCCCCCTCGGCCGTGACGCCGATGCCCACCTGGGGCAGGTACTGCGCCCGCACGACGCCGAGGTTTTGCCGCGCCTCTTCCACGCGCGAAGCCGCTACGGCCACGTCGCGGTTGTTCTCCAGCGCCCGCTGCACGAGGTTGTCGAGCACCGTGTCCCCGAACAGCCGCCACCAGTCGGAGGCGAGCGCCGCGGTGTCCCGCGGGAAGCCTTCGCCGTAGAGGTAGCCGTCGGGCACGTCGACCTTGGGCGGGTAGAAACGGGGTGTGCAGGCCGCGCAGGCGAGTGCGAAGATTAGGGTAAGGTATCCGGTTTTCATAGTTTTTCCTCCTGTTTTTTGCGTTCGCGGCGGCGTTCGAAATTCCCGATGCGCCCCACGAAATAGTAGAGTGCCGGGTAGACGAAGATGCCCAGCAGCGTGGCGAACAGCATACCGCCCACCAGTGCCACGCCCATGATGTTGCGTGCCGTGGCGTAGACCCCGCTGGCGAATACCAGCGGCATGACGCCGAGGATGAACGCGAAGGCGGTCATGATGATCGGCCGCACGCGCAGTTTGGCGGCGCCGATCGCGGCGTCCATCAGCGACAGGCCTTTTTCGTTGAACAGCCGGTCGGCATATTCCACAACCAGGATGGCATTCTTGGCCGCCAGGCCGATGAGCATGACCAGCGAAATCTGCATGTAGACGTCGTTGACGAAGAAGGCGTCCAGCAGGTGCGATCCCCCGATGAAGAGCACGGCGCCCAGCACCGCGACGGGGACGCTCATCAGGATCGCCAGCGGCAGTCCCCACGACTCGTAGAGCGCCGCGAGGGCCAGGAAGACGAACACCAGCGCCAGCAGGTAGACCAGCCCGCCCGTCTTCGAGGCATTGGCTTCCTGGTAGGAGGTGCCGCTCCACGCCGTGCCGATGTCGTCGGGCAGCACCTCGCCGGCCGTACGGGTGATCTCCTGCATGACGGTCGTGGTCGAGGCGCGCGCCGCGGGCGTCACCGTGAGGGAGATCGAGCGGTAGAGGTTGAACTGCGAGACGTATTCCACGCCCACCGTGTCGACCACCTCCACGAACGACGATACGGGCACGCTCTCGCCCGAGGACGAGGCGACGTAGTAATTGTCGAGCGAGCGTTTGTCGATCCGGTATTCGGGGGCCGCCTGAATATAGGTCTGGTAGAGTTTGCCGAAACGCGAGAAGTTGTTGATGTAGGCGCCTCCCAGCAGGGTCGTCAGGTCGCCGTACAGCACGCCCAGGTCGACGCCTGCGGCGAGCGCCTGCTCCTTGTCGATGCGCAGGCGACGCTGGGGCACCCCGGCGTTGAACTGCGTGGTCACCGAGGCGATCGAGGGCTGTTTGCGCAACGAATCCATCAGCCGTCCGGCCTGGGCGAGCAGGTAGGCCGTGCCGCGCCCTTCGAGATCCTGCACCTCGACCGATACGCCCGAGGTGATGCCCAGCCCGGGGATCGAGGGCGGGATGAAGGCATAGCACTCGGCTCCCGGCACGGCGACGTACAGCTCGTCGGTGAGTTTCTGTGCGATTTCCATGGCCGAGAGTTTGCGGTCGGCGAAGTCGACCAGCGAGACGAAGATGATGCCGCTGTCGGTCGAGGCGATGCCCGCCATCATGTTGAAACCTGCGGCAAACGAGGTCGAGGCCACTTCGGGCAGGGTGCGGATCACGGCGTCGGCCTCCTCCATGGCGGCCTGCGTGACGGGCAGCGCCGAGGCTTCGGGCGTGGAGACCATCACCATGACGTAGCCCTGGTCTTCCTCGGGGAGGAACCCGGCGGGCAGCTTGCGCCATACGACGAAGATGACCGCGAGTACTACGGCGATGAATACGCCCGTGCGCGTCACGTGGCGGATGAGCGTCGGCGTAAAGGCCGTATAGCGATCCATGTTGCGGGAGAACCAGCGGTTGAAGGCGGCGAAAAAGCCTTTCTGCGGTGGTTCGCGGCGGCGCAGCAGCAGGGCGCAAAGCGCCGGGGAAAGCGTCAGGGCGTTGAATGCCGAGATCACCACCGAGACGGCGATCGTGATGGAGAACTGCTGGAACAGCCGCCCCGTGATGCCGCCCGTGAACGACACGGGGACGAATACGGCCAGCAGCACGACCGTCGTGGCGACGATGGGCGAGGCGACGTTCTTCATGGCTTCGAGCGCCGCGGCGCGGGGCCGCATGCCGGCGGCGATATTGACCTGCGCGGCCTCGACGACCACGATGGCGTCGTCGACCACCAGGCCGATGGCCAGCACCAGCCCCAGCAGCGAGATGATGTTGACCGAGAAGCCCAGCAGCGGGAAGAGCGCGAAGGCCCCGATGAGCGAGACGGGGATCGCCACGAGCGGGATGACGGTCGCCCGCCAGTCCTGGATGAAGAGGTAGATGATGAAGATCACCAGGATGAGGGCGATCACCAGCGTGTGGAATATGTCCCGGATACCGGCGTCGATGCTGGTCGTGGTGTCGACGATCGTGGTGGCCGCAATGCCGTCGGGCATGCGTTTTTCGAGCCGTGCCATCGCCGCCCTGACCTTCTTGCCCACCTCCACGGCGTTGCTGCCGGGCTGCTGGTAGACGACGATCATGGCCGTGGGCTTGCCCTCGAAGAGCGAGCTCACGCCGTAGCTCTGGCTGCCGAGCGAAACCTCTGCCACATCGCACAGCCGGATCTGCTGGCCTTCCGAAGTCGTGACGACCACGATGTCGCCGAACTGCGCGGGGGTGGTGATCTGCGGCGGCATGGTCACCGTATAAGTATAGGTGGTGCCGTCGGGCGCGGGTTCGGCCCCGAACTGCCCGGCGGGGTAGATGCCTCCCTGGTTCTCGATGGCCGCGGTGACGGCCGAAACCGGGATGCCGTAGTATTTCAGCACGTCGGGCTTGAGCCATACGCGCATGGCGTACTCGCCGGCGCCCATGATCGACACTTTGCCTACGCCGTCGATCTTGAGCAGCTCGTTCTGGAGGTTGATGTAAGCGTAGTTGGAGAGGAACTCGGCGTCGTAGCGTCCGTCGCTGTGCAGCGAGAAGACCAGCAGGAAGCCGGTCATGGTCTTGCGCGTGGTGACGCCCTGCTTGGTGACCGTCGCCGGGAGCTGTGCGGTGGCCGAAGAGACGTTGTTCTGCGTGAAGATGGCGTCCAGGTCGGGGTCGGAGCCTATGTCGAAGGTCACCTGCATGACCATCGAACCGTCGTTGGCGCTGGTGGTCTGCAGGTAGAGCATGTCGCTCACGCCCATGACGCTCTGCGCCACGGGCGTCGCCACGGCGTTGTTGACCGTCTCGGCATCGGCGCCGTCGTACGTGGCCGAGACCTCGACCACGGGCGGCGTGATGTCGGGGTATTGTTCGATCGGCAGGTTCAGGATCGAAATCAGCCCCACGATGACGATGACGATGGCCAGCGACAGGGCGAAGATCGGGCGCGAAACGAAAAATTTCTCCATGGCGTCACTTTTTTTCGGGGATGACCTTCATGCCGTTGTGCAGTTTCTGCTGCCCGGCCGTTACCACCAGTTCCCCGTCGATGAGCCCTTCGTCGATGCACCACATCGACCCGTACGTGTCGCCCGGGATCACCCGGCGGTACATGGCCGTGCTGTCGGGGCGTACCACCCAGACCGAATTGACGCCCTGCGCCTGGCTCACGCACGCCTGCGGCACGACCACGCGCGGCCGTACGGGGCCGACGCTGGCCTCCACACGGGCGAACTGCCCGGGTTTGAGCGAACGGTCGGGGTTGGGGAACATCACTACCAGCACGAGCGTCCCGGTCGTGCTCGACACGTCCTTGCGCGTATAGTCGTAAAGCCCCTCATAGGGGTATTCCGTGCCGTCGGCCAGCATCAGGCGAATGTCGGTGAGCAGTCCCGCGTTGTCGAAGATCGAGGTGCGCGGCCCCGCCGAGCGCAGGTATTGCGCCATCGGGATCGCCACGTCGACGGTCAGCGTGTCGATGTTCGAAATGGTCGTCAGCACCCCGAACTGCGTGCCCGGGCCCACGTAGTCGCCCACGTGTGCCGAGGTGTTGGAGATGATACCGTCGATGGGCGAGCGAAGCTCCGTATAGCCGACGTTCATGCGGGCGCTGCTGAGGGTCTGCTCGGCCGAGCGGACGGTGGCTTCGGCGGCTTTGTACTGGGCCGTATACTGATCCAACTGCGACTGGCTGATGGCGTTGATCCTGGCCAGCGGCACGGCGCGGTCGTAGTTGTTGCGGGCTTCGATCGCCTGCGCCCGGGCCGATTGCAGGGCGGCCTCGGCTGCGAGCATCGAGGTCGAAAGCTGGTCGGGGTCGATTGTGAACAACAGCTGCCCGCGCTTCACGGGCATACCGTTGGCAAACTGCTTCGTAAGCAGGTAGCCGTTCACGCGCGGCTGGATCACCGCATCGAAATTGCTCGCCAGGTAACCGATGAACTCCATGCGGTTGGGAACGCTGTCCGTGACGGCTTCGGCCACGCCGACCCTGAGCGGGGGCATGGCGGTTTCGGGCTTGTGCCTGCTGCACCCCGCGAGGAGTACGGCGAGCAGCCCCGTGATAAGGAAAAGTCTGTTCATACCGGGATGTTTTACACCCTTGCAGGGGCAAAAAACGTACCGTGAACAGGGTGACAGCTAGTTAAAAAGGGGATTATATGCTAAAAAAAGCTGATTTTTTTAACTGCAAATGATGATGTTTAGATAATTTTTATATCTTTGCGTTGATAACAAACCCAAATTAATATAAAAGTTATGAAAGAATTAGTAGCAAAGATCAATGCCGAGTACGAGGTATTCGCAGCAAATGCAGCAGCACAGGTGGAGAAAGGCAACAAGGCCGCCGGTACCCGTGCCCGCAAGTCCGCACTGGAGATTTCTAAGCTGATGAAGGAATTCCGCAAGATTTCCGTAGAGGCTGCGAAATAATCGCTGACTACGTAGACGCAACAAAGGCTGTCCTTTTGGGCAGCCTTTGTTGTTTTCGTGCCGTATGCGGATCGTTCCCGCGGCAAGCCGTACGGTCGCGGCGCAGGTCAGGGCTCGATGCCGAATTTGCGGAACACCTCCATATCCTCTGCGGAGAGGCCCGTCTTGCGGAACGGTACGGCCTCGTTGTGGTCGTTCAGGTAACGGCGCGGCCGGGTGCGGTCGTAGCCCGCGTTGACCAGCGACACGCCCGTGTCGATGTAATTTCCCCGGATCGAAGCCATGTCGGCCATGGTATGGAACAGCGCATGGGTCGTGGCGGGCACCGTGGCGTTTGCCTCGGCGGCAGCGGCCTTGTCGGGGAAATTCTGCCGGTAAGCGTCGGAGAACCACGCCAGCGAAGCGACGTAGAGCTGGTAGGCCGTCGTCGTGGGCGAAGCGTGCAGGAACCGTTCGCGCCTGTCATCGAGGATGTCCTCGCCGTGGTCGGCGCAGTAGAGCAGCGCCGACGAAGTCCCGCGCAGCCCGCGCAGGTACTGGATCGTCTCCGAGAGGAAGAAATCCGTGTAGAGGATCGAATTGTCGTAGGCGTTGCGGAGCGTCTGCACGTGTTCCCGTGAGATCGCCACGTCGTCGTCGGGGCGGAACTGCGCAAACTCGCGCGGGTAACGCTGGTGGTAACTGAAGTGCGAGCCGTAGCAGTGGAGTATGAAGAGCATCTTCTGCGCCTTGTTGCCTTCCACGGCGCGGCGCACCTCGTCCAGCAGCTGCATGTCGTGGCGCGGCGAGCGGATATAGATCAGGTGGTCGGCGTCGCGGGCGAGTTTGTCGATCATGGCGCCCTGCGGCGACTGGTTGGAGATGAACCAGGTCTCGAAACCGGCCTCGTTGAACAGCGCCGGGAGCCCCTTGCGGCGGTAGAGTTCGGGATGTTCGTCGGTCGCAACGGACGAGAGGATCAGCGGCACGCTCTTGTGCGTGGTGTTGCTCTGCGTGAGCATGTCGCGGAAAACGATCAGGTCATCGACCTGCGAAAGGCGGGGATTCGTCTCGCGGTCGTAACCGTACAGCTGCCAGTTCATCGCACGCGAGGCTTCGCCGATGACGTAGACGTATATCTCGCGCCCCGGTGCCTGGGCCGTGCGCGACGCACCGTAGGTGAAATCCTCCGAGGTCTCCTCGAAATTGTAGGCCTTGCGGAATTCCGTGGCACTCAGGTGTACGTTGTAGAGCACGTTGAGCGGGAAGATCTCGTCCCGCAGCACGTGCCGGTCTTCGCTCACGCGGTAGGCCGGCCACAGCGCCAGCATGCCCAGCGCCATGAGCACCGCCCCGGTCAGTCCGACGTTCATGCGCGTGGTGCGCGATATCTGCCGTTTGTGCCCGATTTCGCGCGCGGCGAACCACAGCAGCGGCAGGTACATCACGCAGACCAGGATCACGGAGGGGTAGATGTTGCTCAGCAGCTCGCCCGCTTCGCCCGGGTTGGTCGTCACCAGGTTGGTGAACATGTCCGTGGCGATGATCGAGTTGCCGAAGAGGTACAGCAGCACGATCTGGAACGCGCACAGGAAAATGAACGGGAACGCCAGCCAGATCATTATGCCCGAACGGCGCAGCGCCACGCTCCACATCATGTAAAATCCCAACGGCATCAGTATCAGCGCCTCGACCGTCCAGACGGAGTAGGGTTCGGTATTGGCCAGCACGCAGTTGGGGATAATCAGCGCGACAAAGAAATAGACGGTCAGCAGCGTGGTGAAACGGCTGCGGGTTTTGACCGTCCGTTGCCGGTTATGTTTGTTCGGATCAGCATTCATATCTTTACTAACCTAAAAAGCTTCGTTCAGGCTCAGCAGGCATCCGCTGGTTTTCTTGCCGAAGCCGTAATCGAGCCGCACATTGACCCGTTTTTTCAGCTCCCATCGCAGGCCGACGCCATAGTTGGGAAGCGTTTCCGACCAGTCGAACCGGTCGAGACTGTTGAATACGTTGCCGGCACCGCCCCATACCGTGCAGCCGATACGCCGCCAGATGCGCTGGCGCAACTCTACCTGGAAGGTAATCATGTCGTTGTCCGTATAGCGCCCCTGGTAGTAACCGCGCATGCGCTGCGAACCGCCCATGCGGGCCAGCATCGGCCACGGGGTGCCTTCGGAGTTGAACTCCGCGTAGAGGTCGGTGGCGATCAGTCCACCTTTCCACACCTGCCGGTACCAGTCGGCCGTGAAGGTCGTGCGCCACAGCGACTTGCCGCAGTTGCCAAGCCCCTTGGCGTAGAAAGTCTCCTCCAGGCTGACATAGATGCCCCGGTACGGGTTGGGGATGAAGTCGCGCGAGTCGTACTCGAGGATGGCTCCGATGCCGGTGGCAGTGTAGTGCGTTTTCTGCCCGTACTCCTGCAGGTAGCCCTCGCTGCGGGCGTCAAATTTCTTGCCCTGCGTGTGCTCGAAGCTCAGGATGCCGCCCACATAGGTGCTGGGCAGCACGCGGTGCAGGTAACGCCCTTTTACCAGGTAGCGTTTCTCGTTGTACGACCCCTCTTCGTTATACCGTCCGTCGTGGTAGCCGATGCCCCACATGTCGCGGGGCGCCGAGGCGAACATTACCGTGTAGTCGATGCGCTTGCTGTTGCGGGCGAAGATGTTGTTGCCCGTGACCCCCAGCGCATAGAATCCCGAAATCGAGACATTGGCGAAGATCGAGATGTCCGAGGGTGCCGTCACCGAGTCCGTGCGGTCGATGCGGTAGAGGCCCGCGGCCAGCAGCCCGATGCCGAGGCTCGTATTCTTCGAGTAGCTCGGCCCCCCCGCGAAAGTGAAGTCGATCTTCTTTTCGAACGTGCGGTCGGTGGTCGAACCTTCGAAGTATTTTACGACGCGGCGCAGGAACGGCGGGCGCTTTTCGGCCTGCGGTTCCTCTTCCTGCCCCGGAAGCGGGGTGTACGTATAGTGCAGCGTATCGCTGCCGTTGATGTATACCTCCTGCTCCTGTGCCCGTCCGTGCAGAACGAAACCCAGGACGAAGCATACAACGGCTATCCTGCGCAGCATCCGGCTATTTGTACTTCTCGATTGTTTCGTAGAAATCGGCCTTGTCCTGCTCCGAGAGCACGCCCTTGCGCAGGAATACCAGCTCGCCTTCCTTCGATACGATCATCAGCACGAACTGGTTGTTGCAGTCGCCCAGCTCCCATGCCGTGCTCAGGATGCGATCCTGGTCGGCCAGTACCAGCGCGCCGTTCTTGGCCGTGCGCTTCTTGGCCATGTTGCGGGCCATGCCGTTGGGAACCATCGGTGCGTCCCTGAGGTTCATCACCCCGAAGCCGTAGATGTTGTCCCCCTGTGCGCGGTGGTTCTCCTCCAGCTCGACCGTGAAGTCGTTGTTCTGCTTGTGGCGGTCGGGGTCTACATAGAATATCATCAGGTTCTTCTCGCCCCAGTACGGCAACTTGGCAGGTTTGCCGTCGAGGTCGAGCACTTCGACATTGTTCACTTTGCGCGGCAGTTCCTGTGCTGCAGCTGCGGATGCCGTGAGCGAGAGGGCCGCCAGCATCGCGATTACTTTCATCTTCATTATATTCTGTTTTTTGGTTTTAAATGAAAACAAATCGGGACAAAGTTACAATATTTCCGCCAACATACCGACCGGCAGGCGATCTAATATTGTTCTCTTCGTTCAATTTTTTCGTTTCGCAGGGAAAAGGGCCGTGTCGAACGCATAGAGCCCCCCGCCGGACATGGCCAGGAACACATAGACCCCCAGCCAGGTGAATGCCGGCGTCCCGAAGCCCGGGGCGCCCCAGAGCAGCACCCCGAGGATTCCCGCCGCCATGACAATGGCCGATGCCCGTACCCACAGACCCATGATTATCAGGGTAGCGAGCACCACTTCGACCAGCGAAACAATGACGAATACGGCCGGGCTGCCGGCGAATGCGAAAGAGGGATACGAGTTGACGATCTCGTTGTAATCCTGTATTTTGCCTATGTTGTGGAAGAACATCATGCCTCCCGCGAACAGGCGCATGTACAACACGGCCCAATCCATGTGCCTGCATTGTGCGATCCGTTCATCGATTCTTTTTTCCATGCCCCGTGCCGTGCAATTTGCATTCCAAACCCCGCACGGCGAATATTCGGCAACGCCGCACCGCCTCAATCGTCCTGCCGGGCGAAAGACCAGTGCGTATGTACGATCTCCCAACCGCCGGACGTTGCGGTCGTGTAAACTTCCGTGTAGTGCATCCTGAACACCTGCCCGTCCCTGAGAACCTCGTAATCGTATGCCAGGACGGCAGCGCCCGGCGACAACCGCACGACGGGATCGATCATCCGGTACGTGTCGATCCTGACTTTGCCCCTGACCGTGCCGTAGTACTCTCCGAGGGCTTTTTGCCGATGAGTTTGCGTCCGAGAGCCGGGTCGAAATAAACTACGTCGCCGGACGTGAGTTCGAGGAACCCGTCGGGGTCGCCCTGGTTCCACCGCTCCGGTGCCCGCCGTTCCAATGCGATGATTGCGGCTTCGGGAGCCCCGCCGCAAGGGGTGTGGTTCGTGTTTCGGTACATAAAATTGAATTTAGGATGTATGACGTGTCGGACTTGTTATACCGCGGGTTGTCGGCACAGGCTCCGCCTTTTGGACGGGCAGCGGCACGGCACGACCCGATAAATTTGGCACTCCTCGCGTCTTGTACTATCTTTGCGGCCATGGAAACAAAGATACTTTTCGTTTGTTTGGGGAATATTTGCCGCTCCCCGGCTGCCGACGGAATCATGCGGCACATCGTCCGCGAACGCGGGCTCGGGGCGGAGGTTGCGGTCGACTCGGCCGGGACATATGCCGGGCACACGGGCGAATTGCCCGATGCCCGCATGCGGCGGGCTGCGTCGCGCCGCGGTTACGAACTGACGCACCGTGCCCGGCAGATCCGCGAGGAGGACTTCGGGAAATTCGACATGATCGTGGTGATGGACGACCGCAACTACGAGCACGTGCACCGACTGGCGCCGTCGCGTGCGGATGCCGCCAGGATCTTCCGTATGCGGGAGTTTTTCAGCCGTCACCCCGGCTGGGATCATGTTCCCGATCCCTATTACGAAGGGGCCGAGGGCTTCGAGCTGGTGCTCGACATGCTGGAAGACGGCTGTGAGGGAATCCTCGCGCACCTCGGGAAATAGGCTGCCGGAATACCGGGCGGACGGGTGCAGGTGTCATTTGTCGGAAAACCCTGCCGGCACCGCGGCTCGGAATGCGAAACACCGGCCCGGAAATACCTGGCCGGAGCGTTCATGTTCCGGGAATCCCTTAGAAATCGAGCCCGAAGCTGATGCTGTACGTGTTGTGCAGCAGTGTCTCCTTGCGTGCGATCAGGTAGGCGAAATCGAGGCGCAGGTGCAGGAACCGCACGCCGGCGCCGACCGACCCGTAGGTGGGGTAGTAATTCCGCCGTTCGCCATAGTGGTAGCCTGCCCGCAGCTGGATGAGCTGCATGAGGTTGTATTCGGCGCCTACGGACATCTGGAACCCGCGCACCCGTGCCGGGGAGAAATAGTAGCCCCAGTCCGCCCCGACGGTTATTTCGTGGGCATCGGAGAGGAACGTATCCAGCGCCACGCCTGCCGTGAGATCCATCGGCAGCGTATAGTCCGTTTTCCCGAGGTATCCGCCCAGGTTGCCCAGCTTGCCCCCGACGCGCAGCGTGGAGTAGCTGCCGACGTTCTCCAGCGGCATCGACCATGCCGCGCTCAGGTCGACGGCCAGTGCGTCGGCCGTGTCGTCGGGGCGTTTGAGGTGCATGTAGCGCCCCACGATGCCGACGGCCCACCTGTCGCCCAGGCGGCGCGAATAGCCCAGGTCGACGGCCATGTCGTTGTTGCCCCGTTCGCGCAGGTATTGCCGCCAGCCGATCTGTGCCAGGTTGACGTTGTCGAACCGGCAGAACCCGGTCACGGCATAATAATCGAATTCGCCCTGCCCGTAGTAGGACGAGGAGACCTGCGAGGGCATCTGCGAAAAGATGGCCGTCGCCGAGTTATTATAGATGGCGTGTGAACCCGACAGGGTCGTCATGGCTACGCCGCCCATGCCGAGCGCCTTGGCGTCGGGTGTCGGGAGCGTAGCCTCTTGCGCCGTCGCATACAGCGCGGCGGCGAGGAGTGCCAGGGTGGTTGTCAGACGTTTCATACGGCAAATATAGCAAAAAAGATGCAACTTGTATTCCGGGGCGTCGGCTGCGCCCGTTCCGCGGGCATGAGAGCCGCTTCAGGAGCGCTGCGACCGGCTCGAAGAAGTGCGAAAAGGCTTCTGCCGACGGAGCGTAAGCGTGCGGAACTCCCGGTAGGGTACGCATATAAGAAAAGTGCCCGCCGGATTTGTCCGGACGGGCACTTTTTCTTTTCGGCCGGTGTC
Source organism: Alistipes sp. CAG:29 (assembly GCF_000435435.1). Classification (NCBI taxonomy): domain Bacteria; kingdom Pseudomonadati; phylum Bacteroidota; class Bacteroidia; order Bacteroidales; family Rikenellaceae; genus Alistipes; species Alistipes sp. CAG:29. The sequence continues at coordinate 68,301 of NZ_FR893475.1, forward strand.
TCGCGGCGCGGTTTTTCGTATTTCTATGGTCTGTACCGTCTTTTAGCAGTTCATCGCGCCGCAGCAGTGGATCACCTGCCCGCTGACATACGACGAGAGATCCGACGCGAGGAACAGCGCGACCTTGGCCACATCCTCGGGCGTACCGCCGCGGCGGAGCGGGATCTGCTTGTACCAGCCTTCCTTCACCTCGTCGGGCAGCTTGTCGGTCATCTCGGTCATGATGAAGCCCGGGGCGATGGCGTTGGCGCGGATGCCGCGCGGGCCCATCTCCTTGGCGATCGACTTGGCCAGGCCGATCATGCCGGCCTTCGAGGCCGAATAGTTACACTGGCCCGCGTTGCCGCTGACACCCACCACCGACGACATGTTGATGATCGAACCGCTCTTCTGGCGGGCCATAATGGGCGTCACGGCATGGATGAAGTTGAACGCCGACTTGAGGTTTACGGTCAGCACGGCGTCCCACTGCGCCTCGGACATGCGCATCATCAGGCCGTCCTTGGTGATGCCGGCGTTGTTCACCAGGATGTCTATGCGGCCGAAGTCCTTCACGATCCGGTCGATGACCTCATGCGTCTCTTCGAAATTCGCCGCATTCGAGGCATAGCCTTTGGCCTTGACGCCCAGCGCTGCGATCTCGGCCTCGGTGGCCTTGCCGTTCTCGTCGATCGCCAGGTCGGTGAACGCCACATCGGCGCCTTCCTTGGCGAATTCAAGTGCGATGGCCTTGCCGATGCCGCGGGCTGCACCCGTTACGACAGCCACTTTTCCTTCGAGTAATTTCATAACTTTCAACGTATTAAGAGTTTCGGTAAAATATTCTGTTTTTCCTTTTTTCGTCCAAAAGACGAACAAAGTTAAGAAAAATATTTTGAAACGTCCCGCTGCCGCCGGATTTTCGCCAAATATTACTAACTTTACCGTCCGTAAACGGAATTTCGTAAAACCCTTAACGATATGAAAAGAGACACCCAGATTTTCGATCTGATCGCCGCCGAGCGCAGCCGTCAGATGCATGGCATCGAATTGATCGCCTCGGAGAATTTCGTCAGCGACCAGGTCATGGAAGCCATGGGCTCCGTGCTGACCAACAAATATGCCGAGGGCTATCCCGGGGCCCGCTATTACGGCGGCTGCGAGGTCGTGGACAAGGTCGAGACACTCGCCATCGAACGCATCTGCCGCCTCTACGGCGCCGAATACGCCAATGTGCAGCCCCACTCGGGCGCACAGGCCAACATGGCGGTATTCTTCGCCTGCATGCAGCCGGGCGATACCTTCATGGGGCTCGACCTGGCGCACGGAGGCCACCTTTCGCACGGTTCGCCGGTCAACATGTCGGGTAAGTATTTCAACGCCGTGGGTTACCAGCTCGACGAGGCTACGGGCGTCATCGACTACGACGCCATGGAGCGCAAGGCGCTGGAGTGCAAGCCCAAGGTGATCGTCGGAGGCGCCTCGGCCTATTCGCGCGAATGGGATTACAAACGTATGCGCGCCATCGCCGACAAGGTGGGGGCGTTGCTGCTCGTGGACATGGCGCACACGGCCGGCCTGATCGCCGCCGGGCTGCTGGACAACCCCGTGAAATACGCGCATATCGTCACCTCGACGACGCACAAGACCCTGCGCGGCCCGCGCGGCGGTATTATCCTGATGGGCAAGGATTTCGAGAACCCCTGGGGGCTCACCACGCCCAAGGGTGCCGTGAAGATGATGTCGCAAATCCTCAATTCGGCCGTATTCCCCGGCATCCAGGGCGGCCCGCTGGAACACGTCATCGCCGCCAAGGCCGTGGCGTTCGGCGAGGCGCTCGAGCCCTCGTACAAGGAGTATCAGGCGCAGGTGCAGAAGAACGCCCGGGCGATGGCCGAAGCGTTCGTTAAACGCGGTTACAAGATCGTTTCGGGCGGCACGGACAACCACCTGATGCTGGTCGACCTGCGCACGAAATTCCCCGAGCTGACGGGCAAGCTGGCCGAGAAGTGCCTCGTGGCGGCCGACATCACCACCAACAAGAACATGGTGCCCTTCGACAGCCGCTCGCCGTTCCAGACCTCGGGGCTGCGCTTCGGGACGCCGGCCATCACCACCCGCGGCCTGAAAGAGGACAAGATGGACTACATCGTCGGCCTGATCGACCGGGTGCTGCACGACCCCGAGAACGAAGCCAATATTGCCGCCGTACGCAAGGACGTGAACGCCCTGATGGCCGGCTATCCGCTTTTCGCGTGGTAAAATTCCGGTAGGATGAAAGAGGTCATCGACTTTTTCCGCCGCCTGCACGACAACAACGACCGTGCATGGTTCGACGCCCACCGCGCCGAATGGGCGCACGTGAAGGGACGCTTCGCGGCCTTCACGGAACGGTTGATCGAGGGCATCTCCGAGTTCGATCCTACGGTGCGCGGCCTCAGGGTGCAGGACTGCACCTACCGCATCGCCCGCGACACGCGGTTCAGTCCCGACAAGTCGCCCTATAAAACATATATAGGTGCGTATATCGCGCCCAAGGGCAAGAAGTCGGGGTTTGCAGGCTACTATTTCCACATCGAACCCTGCTGCGACAGCCTCGTATGGAGCAACCTGCTTTCGGCGGGGCTCTATTGCCCCGAGCCGGTCGTGCTGCGCAGCGTGCGCGAGGAGATCCTCGACAACGGTGCGGAAATCGCGGCGGCCATCCGCAAGGCCAAGGGGTTCGGCATCGTCGAAGAGAACAAGCTCAAGCGGGTGCCTACGGGATTCCCTGCCGACAGCGAGTATGCCGAGATGCTGAAGCTCAAGGATTTCTATATCGCCAAGAAGATCACCGAGGAGTTCCTGCTCTCGGACGACCTGCTGGAGCGAACCCTCGCGGAGTTCCGCCGCACGCAGCCGTTCATCGCGATCCTGAACCGTGCCGTGCAGTTCGCCCACGAAGAGATGATGTAACCTGCCCGTGCAATATTGCAGCCGCCTTCCCTGACCGGGGGAGGCGGTTTTTTGTCGGCGGCGTACGGCCCGGGGAGGGGCATGAAAGACAATTCCCCGGCATCCTGCTGAAATTCGCAAGGGATCCCGAAATCCCGCTTTCCGACGCGACGGCAATTTCCACCCCTCCTGCGGTCTTATCCCCGGTTCGGTGCCGTAGCCGGAAGCCTCGCCCGTGGGCAATAAAAGGCGAAATCCGCCGCCGCCCGAAAAAAACAGGGCGATTCTTTGCCTGCGGGATAGGTGATTCGCGGGCTTTCCTTGTATTATATACAAGAAGAAAAGCTATGCGACAACAAATACAGAAATTTGGCAGGGCTCTGAGCGGCATGGTCATGCCCAACATCGGTGCGTTCATCGCGTGGGGATTCGTCACGGCGCTCTTCATCCCCTCGGGATGGTGGCCCAACACCCAGATGGCACGCCTGGTCGACCCGATGCTGACCTACCTGCTGCCGTTGCTGATCGCCTATACGGCCGGGCGCAACGTCGCCGGCGAACGCGGCGGGGTAATCGGGGCCATTGCCGCCATGGGCGTCATCGTCGGCAGCGACATCCCGATGTTCATCGGAGCCATGGTCATGGGCCCGCTGGGCGGGTATACGATCCGGTGGTTCGACAAACTTACGCAGGGACGCATAAAGGCGGGTTTCGAGATGCTCGTGAGCAATTTCTCGATAGGCATCCTCGGTATGCTGCTGGCCATACTGGGCTATTGGGTCATCGGCGGTGCGGTGACGGGGCTGACGCTGCTGGTCAGCAACGGCGTAGAGGTCGTGATCCGCCACGGACTGCTGCCGCTCGTGTCGCTTCTGGTCGAGCCGTCCAAGGTGCTGTTCCTCAATAATGCCCTGAACCACGGCATCTTCTCGCCGATCGGCATCGAGCAGGCCCGCGAAACCGGGCAGTCGATCATGTTCCTGCTGGAAACGAATCCCGGCCCCGGGCTGGGCGTACTGCTGGCCTGCTGGTTTTTCGGCCGCGGCAATATGCGCCAGTCGGCGCCCGGCGCCGTAATCATCCAGTTCTTCGGCGGTATCCACGAAATCTATTTTCCCTATATCCTGGCGCGCCCGGCGCTGATCCTCGCCCCTGTTGCGGGCAGTGCCGCCGGGCTGCTGTTCTTTTCGCTTGCCGGGGCCGGACTGGTGGCACCGGCTTCGCCCGGCAGCATCATTTCGGTGCTGGCCATGGCTCCCAAAGGCCAGACCCTCGTCGTGCTGGCCGGGGTGCTGATCTCCACGGCGGTGTCGCTGCTCATGGCGGCGCCTTTCGTCCGGCGTGCCGCCGCTGCGGAGGATATGCCGACAGGCGGGGTTCCCGCCCCGCAGGCCGGGGCGCCCGACGTAAAGGCCGCGCTGCACTTCCCGGCACATATCCGCAAGGTGGTTTTCGCCTGCGATGCGGGCATGGGGTCGAGTGCGCTGGGTGCCACGCGGTTTCGAAAAAGGCTCTCCGATGCGGGCATCGGCACGGCGGGCGGCG
>NZ_FR893475.1:72778-92123 GCF_000435435.1 Alistipes sp. CAG:29
GCACCGGTGCCGCGGCCGGCATCCCCGCCGATGCCGACGTCGTTGTCTGCCAGTCCGTGCTGGCCGGGCAGATCGCCGGATCGGCACATGGAGCCGCGCTGGTCGTGATCGACAATTTCCTGGCCGACCCGGCCCTCGACGTCCTGTTCGCCCGGTTGGCGCAACAGGACGGTGCGGACGCCATTCCCCGAGCCGGCGGTCTGCCTGCCGGGACGGCGGACGCACAGCCCTCCGACGCCGGCCTGCGAAGGGCGGGCGATGCCCCGGATCGCATAGCCTCCCCGCAGCCGGACGATGCCGCGGGGCGGTCTCCCGGCGAGGTCTTGCGCCCCGGGAATATCCGGACGGGGCTTCCCTCCGAACCCAAGGAAGCCGCGATCCGGCGGGCCGGGGAACTGCTCGCAGCGGGCGGATATGTCGAACCCGGATATGCGGATGCCATGCTGCGCCGCGAGGAACTCGCAACGACCTATATGGGCATGGGCATCGCCATTCCGCACGGGACGTCCGACGCCAAGAAGTGCGTCCTGCACTCGGGCATCGTGGTGCTGCAATACCCCGGCGGGGTTGCGTTCGGCGACGAAAAGGCATACCTCGTAGTGGGCATTGCCGGCGTGGGGGACGCTCACCTCGATATCCTGGCCCGGCTGGGCGAGGTATTCGGGGACGAAGATATGTTGCGGAGGCTGACGACCGAAGGCGATCCGCAGGTGATATACGAAGCACTGAAATAACTACCTATATGACAACCGGAAAAGTAACGATCACCGCCCCGAACGGCATGCATGCGCGGCCTGCGGGCGAACTTGTAAAGTTAATCAGGGGGGTTGCGCCCGCCAGGATCACCCTGCGCACCGCGGCCCGGGAGGCCAGTGCCGTGAGCATTCTTTCGCTCCTGGCATTGGGGCTCAAACACGGCACCGAAGTGGAAGTCTGCGCCGAGGGCGGCGACGAAGCCGCCGCCGTGCGGGCCGTAACGGATTTCATCGCCGGCATCCGCGAATGATGTTCACGATCCGAGGAATCCCGACGGCGGGGATCGCCGTCGGGACGGCGTTCGTGCTGCAACGCCGCGCATCCGCCGCTGCTACGGCCGCGGCAGGCGACCCCGTGGCCGAGGCCGGGCGGTTCCATGCGGCGCTGGAGCGTGCGAAGGCGGAGCTGTCCGCACTGGCGGAAGGGGAGGCTGTTTTCGCCGCCCATCTGGAGATGGCCGGCGACCCGATGCTCGCCGGGCTGGTCGAGGGGAGGATTGCGGAAAAGCACCTGTCCGCCGAGCAGGCGCTCGGAGAAGCCTGCGAAGAGGTGTGCGGCATGTTCGCGGCGCTCGACGACGACTACCTGCGCGGACGTACCGACGATGTGCGGGACGTATGTGCGCGTATCGGCCGCATCCTGTCGGGCGAAACCGCCCACGATCCCTTTGCCGGGCTGGCTCCGGGGACGATCGTGGTGGCCGACGAGCTGGCGCCTTCGGATACGGCACAGATGGATTTCAGCAGGGTCGCCGGATTGGTGACGGCGCACGGAAGCGTGACGAGCCATGTCGCGATCATCGCCCGGAACAAGGGCATCGCGGCGCTGGTCGGCGTTGCCGGGTGCATGCGGCAGGTCAGAACCGGCGACCGGCTGATAATCGACGGGGAGCGGGGCGAACTGATCGTCGATCCCGATCCGGCTACCGGACGCAAATACGCCGCGCGGCTCGAATCGCTGCGCCAGGATGCGTTCCGCTGCGCGGCGGATGCACAAGCGCCCGCCGTCACGCCCGCCGGGCGGCGGATCACGGTGCTGGGCAATGCCGCGAACGTCGACGAAGTGCGACGCGCGCTCGATGCAGGCGCCGAGGGCATCGGACTTTTCCGGAGCGAGTTCCTCTACATGCAGGGCCCGGCGCTCCCCGACGAAGAGACGCAGTTTGCGGCATACCGTGCCGCGGCGGAGCTTTGCGGGGCACGTCCGCTGACTGTACGGACACTTGACATAGGCGGGGACAAAGCATTGCCCTACATGCATTTCGAGCCGGAGGAAAACCCGTTTCTGGGATGGCGTGCGATCCGGGTTTCGCTGGCCATGCCGGAGCTGTTCCGCACCCAGCTGCGGGCATTGCTACGCGCGAGCGCATTCGGCAACGTGCGGGTGATGTTCCCGATGATAGCTTCGGTCGGGGAGTTCCGCGCCGCCAAAGCGGTTGTCGAGACCTGCATGGCGGAACTCGACGCAGAAGGGGTTGCCTACGACCGCGACATAGCGCTGGGGGTGATGATCGAGACCCCGGCCGCCGTATTCATCGCCGACGAACTGGCTGCCCGGGCGCGGTTTTTCAGCATCGGCACCAACGACCTGACGCAGTACGTGATGGCCGCCGACCGTGGAAACCCCCGCGTAGCCTACCTTTGCGACGCATTCGACCCGGCCGTGCAACGCAGCATCGGCATGGTGCTCGACGCCGCGCACCGGGCGGGTATCGAAGCCGGGATGTGCGGCGAACTGGCTGCCGACCCGCGCGCCACGCAGCGCCTCGTGGCGCTCGGTCTCGGGGAATTCAGCGTCGGCCCCCCGGCCATCGCCCCGTTGAAACACCGTATACGGACTGACAAATAATTTTTATCTTTATCCCAACGTCTAAAACTCGAATTATGAAGAAAACAATGCTCCTGCTCTTCGCCCTCATGCTGTCGTCGGCGATTTGTGCGCAGGATTACCACGTTGTCCTGTGGGACAACACGACGGCACCCACCTCGAACGGGCTTTCGGGCGACGAGGTCGAATCCAAGCCCGGACAGTGGAAAAACACGCAGACGGCCGAAATGTGGATTTACAAGGCCGGGGACAATGCCACGGGACAGGCGCTCGTGTTTTTCCCCGGGGGCGGCTATTCGTCGCTCTCGGTCGGCAACGGACATAAGGAGGCCCAGTGGTTCGCCCGGAACGGCATCACGGCCGCGGTGGTGAAATACCGCCTGCCCAACGGCCACAGCGAGGTTCCGCGCAACGATGCCGACGAGGCGCTGCGCGTGATGCGTTCGATGGCTGCGGAACTGAACATCGACCCCGCGAAAGTGGGGGTGTCGGGGACTTCGGCCGGGGGTTACCTCGCCGGGAGCGTCGGGACGCTTTCGGACGTGAAGCCGGGCTTCATGATCCTCTTCTACCCGGTGATCTCGGCCGACCCGGACAAACGCCATAAGGGGACTTTCGTACAGCTGCTCGGCGCCGAAGATGCCGACAAGCCCCTTGCACAGGAGTTCTCGCTCGAAAAGAAGGTCGATGCCGCCACGCCGCCCACGCTGTTGTTCCATTGCGACGACGACAAGGTGGTACCAGCCGTGAACAGCGCGCTGTTCTACCAGAAGCTCAAGGAACACGGCATCAAGGCCACGCTGCACATCTATCCGTCGGGCGGCCACGGCTGGGGCATGAACTCCCGCTTCCGCTATTACGACGACTGGCAGAAAGCCACGCTCGACTGGCTTTCGACGCTCTGATCCCGCGGCGCCTGCGGCCCGTGAAACGACAAAAGAGGCTCTTTCCAGAGCCTCTTTTTGTTGTGCGATCCTGCCGGCATTCCGGTACGGGAGCCGGCGCCGGTGCCGCGTGCGGCCGATCCCGGGAATCCGGCGGCCGCTGCGCTTATTTCTTGCGGTAGATGACCTCGCAATGCTCGCCCGTGAGGTATTCGACGATATTGAGCACCTCTTCGAGCGAATTGGATCGCTGGTAATTGAACGTATAGCGTTTGTCGCCGTAGCGTCCCGGCACCGAAAGCCGCACGCCGAAGGTCGTCTCGATGTGCGAGATGATCTCGTGCAGCGTAGCGTCGGACATCGTCACCAGGTCGTACTGGGTCAGCACGAGGTGCGAAGCGTTGACCTGCGTAATGGCGAGGTTGTCGTCCGCAGCGTCGTACAGGGCGCGCTGGTCGGGTTGCAGCGTCACCAGGTTGACCCCTGCGGGCGTCTGAAGGCGTACGGAACCGTGTTCGAGGACGACTTCGGCCTGCTGCGAACCTTCGTAGGCCTGCATGCAGAAGGAGGTGCCCAGCACGCGCACGCGCAGTTTGTCGGTGGACACGACGAACGGGGCGGCTTCGTCCCGCGCCACCTCGAAGAAGGCCGCGCCGGCCAACTGCACGTTGCGCTGCGTCGGGCCGAAGGCTTCGGGCAGCGTCAGTTTCGTACGGGCGTTGAGCCACACATGCGTGCCGTCGTCGAGCGTGACGGTCGTCACCGCATCGCCCGTGTTCTCGTAAACCCGGTATATGTCGGGTGTCGAGAGGAAATGCCATGCCGTGCCGGCGCAAACGGCGAGCAGGACGGCAGCAGCGGCCCCCAGCGTCCACCGCACCAGTCTGCGGCGACGGGTGGATCGCTCGCCGGCGACGATACTCCCGATCCGATGGTCGGTGCTGCGCATGAACGACGCGAAGCGCGACAGGTCGGTGCTCTCCTCGAAGACGCGGCGTGCCCCCCACAGGCTCTTCAGTTCGAAGAAGTATTTGCGGTGCTCCTCCGACTCCTCCAGCCACGCGAGAAGGTACTTTTCCTCCTGTTCCGAAGTCTCCCCGGCAAAATATTTTTGTATGACTGAGTCCATTATAATCGTATCGTCCATTTGTTCTGTGTCCGTTTAGTATACAATCCACGGGAGAAATCTACCCAAGCGGATGGGAATTATTTTGTAAAAAAATGAAAAACAGCAGCAGAATCAGCTCCGATTTCGACAATTTTGCCCGCAGTTGCCTCAGGGCAAGGTAAATATGGTTTTCGACCGTGCTCTGCGCAATCCCCATCTGTTCGCTGATCTCGCGGTGGGAGAATCCTTGCAGGTAACTCAGCGAAAAGACCTCGCGGCATTTGGCCGGGAGGGCTGCGATCGCCTCGTTGATACTCGTGCGCAGATCCTGCGAGTAGAGCTTTTCGATGACCGGATTCCGGTCGGGATCGTAATAGGCGTAGCCGATGCTTTCGATACGTTCCTGGTAGTAGGAGCGGTAACTGCACGCATGGCGGTGCTTGTTGACGTAGTTGACCGACTGGTTGTAGACCGAACGCAGCAGGTAGCCGTAGAGCGACTGCCCCGGGTCGAGCGCCTCGCGGCGCACCCATACGTTAACGAATACGTCCTGCACGACGTCCTGCGCCCAGTTCCCGTTCAGGAAGAGGCGTGCGTAGGCCGTCAGCGGCGCATAATAACGGCCGCACATCTCGTCGAAGGCTTCGCGGCTCCCGGCGCGTATGGCGGATATGAGTTCTGCAGGCTCCATGTTCGTATGCACAAAGTTAGAAAATATTTGCAGATTGGCGAGCCCGCCTGCCTTTTTTGTTTTCCGCAGGGCAATAAAAACGGCGGCGGGCATGATACCCGCCGCCGTCGGCTGGCGGGCGCGGCCTCCGGGGGACGCGGGGGGGGCGCCTTCAGGGAACTGCGGGGTGCCGGGTGAAATCCCCGGGCACAGGCGCACCGCCCTGCGGCAGTCAGTTGGCCGACACGAATGTCCTGGTGAGGAGCTCCTTCAGGGTCTCGGGGTTGTTGGTGGTGATGAAATCCATTCCCCATGCGATGCAGGTCATCATGTCCTGCACCGTGTCGACCGTCCATACGTTCGTGACCATGCCGTTGGCATGTGCCTCCTTGACCCATCCCGGATTGCCCGAATAAGCCGAGAAGCGGTAGTCGATACCCCCGATGCCGTCCTGCCGGACTGCAGCGGGAGCCAGGTCGCCGTTCAGGTATTGCACCATGGCACCCGGAAGGGCGTTGACGATGCGTTTGCAGGTCGTATAGTCGAAAGCGATGTATTCCACACGGTCGGTCAGCCCCTTTGCTTTTACGGCCTCGATGACGGCATCCGCCGCACGGGCGTTGCCGACGAGGAGTTGTCCATAGCCGAACCGTCGTTGCGGAACACCACGTCGAGCAGGTCGGCCGTCGGAAGGAGCGGCTCGCCGCCGCTGTCCATGGTCGTGGCGTTCGCCGTTTCCGACCAGTCGGAATCGAGGCTGCCGACCGCCTTGACCTTGGCCCAGTAGGAGGTGTTGCTTTCCAGGTTGGTCAGCTCCTGCGACGTTGCCGTGGACGCGATGCCGGTCTTGTAGGCATACTCGCTTTCGGGGGCTGAGGCCGAACCTTTCCAGTAGGCGACCGTGTAGGAAGTCGCATCGGGGACAGCGTTCCATTTGAGCGTCAGCCTGTCGGCCGCCGCTGCGGCGTCGAACGAAACCCCGCCCGGTGCTGCGGGTTTGGTCGCGGGGGTGATGGCCGTGCAGGTGACGACCACGTTGTCCAGCAGGGCGCGTTTCTCGCTCGTCGAGATCACGATGCGGCAATCGGGCGTCACGTTCGTGAGGGTTGCCTCGAACTCGCGGAACCGGGCTTTGGCAGCCGAAATATCCACGGGGTCGGCCGCGGAGACCTCCGTGACCGTGCCGGTGATGGCGCCCTTTGCGCCGAGCACGGCGCCGCGGACGGCCTTGACGAGGATTTTCCCGGCATCGGCGCCCGAACCGTCGTATTTCTCGCTGTAAGCCTGTGCCGAGAAGCGCACCTTGACGGTCGCCGCATCGGGCAGGGCGGTCAGTTCGGGGGTGTAAAGCGAGGCGGCCGCACTTCCGGCGCCCATCTTGACATAGCCCGGGCGGCCAGCGATGTTGCCCGACTTGCCCCAGGCCGAAAGGCCCGTGCCCTCGGTGTAGGGCGCAGCCACGCCGCCGCCGCTGAACAGGTCGAACTCATTGGCCGTACAGCGGGTGGCCGAGAACCCCGAAGGATTGTCGCCCGAAGCTGCGGCGTAAGTCCCGCGGTTCGAGCTCGGGGGATAGTAGCCCGCGGCGAAATTGGCGATGTCGCCGCCGTGGATCACCTTGGAGAAATCTTCCGCCAGGAGGATGTCGCCCGCCTTTGCCGAGCCGGGAGCGGTGGCACCCGCCTGCGGCCCCGCGGCGGCAGTCGCATATGCGAGCGGGTCGGAGAAGAAATCGTTGGTCTTGTCGTCCACGCAGACGTAGTAGGTCGTGGCGGGGGCCAGTCCCGAGAAGGTGAAGCGGAAGCGGTTCCCGGCCGTGATGCCGAAGACGTTCGAGGCATTCCAGCCGACGAAGAGATCCTTGCATTCGGCGTCGCTGTAAAGTTTCACGTGGTAGACCTGCGCACTGCTGTTGACACACGCCTGGCCGTCCGCACGGGCCCATTCGACCGTGAGGGTCGAGGAGGTCGCCAGCACTTTCGACACGACGATCCCGGCCTGTACCGGGGCTATGTCCGTCTTCTGCGACACGACGGCGGAGTAGTCCGAATCGTAGCCGGGGTTGTTGTAGCGGCACGCCTTGACCTTCGCGTGGTACTCGGTGCCGGCCTCCAGTTCCTTGAGCAGGTACGAGGCCGAGGTGATGCCCTCCGCTATCGTGGCGTCCTTCTCCTCTGTGCCGTCGGCCCACCAGGCCACCGTATAGGAAGCCGCCCCGGCCACTTCGTCCCATTCGAGGGTCAACTTGTCGGAATAGACGGCTTCGGCGTCGAATTTCACGTTCGCCGGAACGGTGAGTTTTTCCAGTTTGGTCTCGCCGTCGTAAACCACGACGATGTCGTCGAGCAGGTAGCGGGTCTTGTTGGCGCCCGCCTGTGCGGGGTTCGACGAAAATGCGATGCGCGACGTGGGCGAGAGGCCGTCGAGCGTCACCGTGAAGGTTTCGAACCGGCCTACGGCCGACGAGATGTCCACGACCTTCGAAGCCACGGCCGTGCCTTTCTTGCTCACGGAGTTGTTCGACCCGAACTCGGCGCCCTCGATGGCCTCGACCACGATGTCGCTGCCATAGACGTTTTCGCCTTCGGCATAGGCGCTGGCCGAGAAGCTCACCGTTACGGTCGTGTTCTTGGGCAGGGCCGCCAGCTCGGGCGTATAGAGGATGCCGATGCCGCCGCCACCGCCGCCGCACTTGATGTAGCCGGGGCGGGTCGAGGTGTTGCCCGACGACCCCCAGCCCGTCATGCCGAGGCTTTCGACATACTCGGCCGAGGTTCCGCCCGTGTGGATGTGGAATTCCGTAGCCCAGTTGCAGACCGGACGGTCGCCGTCGGCCTGCGGGTTCTCGCCCGTGGCGGGTTCCCAGGCCTTGCGGTAGTCGGTCCCCGATACGGCGTTGTAACCTGCCGCCGAGCGGACGATGTCGCCGCCGTGGATGAATGCCGCGAAATCCTGCGCCAGCACGATGTCACCGGCCTGTGCCGGATTGTTCGGCGAGGCTTCGGGCCCGGCCTTGGCCGTGGTTCCGGCGACGACGGGGGTCATGATATTGCCGAAGCTGGCATTGGTAACCCGGGCGTAGTAGGTCGTTTCGGGATCGAGCCCCGAGAAGGTGAACCGCACGACGGGATAACCCGCCAGGGCGGTGAAGATGCCTTTGTCCGACGCGAGTTTTCCGTCGGCCAGCCAGCTGACATGCAGCTCGCTGCACGCCTCGTCGCGGAACAGTTCGATGTTGTAGAGGCGCGTGGCGTCGGTCGCCGCATCTTCGGTATACGACCACTCGTAGGTGAGCGTCGACCCCGTCGCGGCATTGAGCGTGAGCTTCGGGTCGAGTTCGAGGATACCCACCGAGGCCATCAGCATGGCCGGCTGCTCGTTTGCCGTGACGTATACCCAGTCCGAGGTGGAGGAGTAGGGGAAGTTGGCCCTGACGCGGCCGTAGTATATCCGGTCGGTCGCCAGGTCGGTGAATTCGTGGTAGTCGATCGCGTCGGTGGTCTTGCAGAGCGCTTCGCTCACGGGGTTCATCTCCCCGTCGACGAGCTGTACGGTGTACGACGTCGCGCCGCGGATGAAATCCCAGCAGATCGTAAGCGACGTGGGCCCGTATTCGAGCAGTTTCACGTTCTTCGGGGTCTTGGACTTGTTGGCCCCCGATATTTCCACGCCGTCGTCCTTGCAGGCCGTCAGCGAGACTGCGGCCGATAGCGAGAAGAGGGCGAACAGAATATATAAAATGCTTTTTTTCATGGTAGTTGTCCGGTTTTAGTATACGAGCTTGATGTCGTCGATGTACCAGCGGCCCGCCTTCACCGAGGAGCCCGAGAACCAGCTGTCGGCCGTGGAGATGAAGAATGCCAGATTGGCTTTCGCGCCGGGATTGGGGATGACGGCCGTGACCTCGACCCACGTGTAGGCGGGGATGTCGAGCGAAACGTAGCTCTTGGTCGAAGCTACGATCTTGTCCAGCGTGCCCTTCGGGATCCAGAACCCGTCGTTCTTCTCGCAGATGCCCACCATGCCCTGGTCGGGGGCTGCGGCCCAGATGGCGACCTTGCAGGTCAGCAGCAGGTCGTAGCCCGCGGGGATGTTCAGCACCGGGGAGATGAGGTTGCCCGGCTGCCCGTCGGCATTGTCGCTCGCGGCGCCCAACTGGATGTAGCCCGGACACATGTAGTTCAGGTAGCCTGTCCACCCCTCCATGCCGATGGCGCGGTAGAACGCCGCGTTGCCGTTGCGTACGGTCGAGGTGATGCCGCCGATGCTGGCGTTGGTGCCCGCCGTAACGCTCACCGTCTCGTTGTCGAGGCTCAGGTTGGCCACGGTCTTGTCGGCCGTCGTGACACCCGCCTTCTGGCCGATGCAGTCGCCGCCCCAGGGGAATTTGCCGAAGTTCTGCGTCAGCAGGGGAAGCTCCTCGCCCTGGGCGTCGAACCCGGCGCGGACGATGGTCGAAACGGAGCCGAAGTCCTTTTCCGCGCCGGCCTCGTCCATAGCCTTCACGGCGAAGGTCACGATGCCCTGGCGGGTGGCGGTGCCCGTCAGGGGTACTTCGATGTAACCGTTGCCGGCCGCCGAGATCGAATAGCTGCCGCTGGCGGCCGTGATCCCCTCGCCGCCGGTCTGCGTCACCGTGACGGTGTATTTTTCCGTGCCGAGCGCCTTGATGTAGGGGATGCGGAGCTTGGCCCCGGCTTCCGCGTTGAGTTTGAGCATACCCGAGACGTCGAACTGCTGTCCGTTGTCGAAGGGTTTCCACTCGAAGATACCGTTGTCCTGCCTGATGGCGATGGCGACGTTCTCTTCGCCGCAGCCGTGCAGGTAGATGGTGGCGTTACGCTCCTCGGAGGTGTTCTGGTCGCAGGTGACCGTCACCTTCTGGTAGGTGCCGGGGTCTCCCTTGCCCGAGAGCTGGTCGACATGCACCCAGCCGTAGGCGTTCGTCCACTCGCGGCTGTCGGGGGTGTCGCTGATTTGCCAGTCCCCCGTGGCGCGGATCGTGAACGTATCGCTCGATTCGACGTACGGGAAACTCATCTCGCGCAGGTTGCGTTTGAGGAACCCCTGGTCGTCGTCGCTGCACGCGGCAAGACCGCAGATCCCGCCCAACGCGAGAACTATCGTCAGTTTATGAATAAATTTCATCATGATTGGATCGTTAGTTTGTTTGTAAAACCGATAAAAAAAATCAGAAACCGACTCCGGATACACTGCCGGATGTCAATTTCCTACACGGTTTCTAACGATATCGAATGACTTGCACTGCAAATATAGCAATTTTCCGGGATTCGCAAGAAAAATGTTTAAAATTTTACGAACCTTGCGGCGAAAAACCGAAAAATAAAATATCTGTAATATATAGGTATAAAAATTTGCATTGCAATTTTGTGAAAAAAGCTTCCGGCATTGGGTAGTTTGCCCCGGTCGCTTGTATCTAATGCAGACCGGACGGAAAACGCCGGCCGCAACCGACCCAATGCAAACTAAAAAAACGATTATTAACCGGAAACTTTAAAACAACTTCGACGATGTCTGACTAATCCCTCCCCCTACACCAGCACTACACGGTTTTTTATCGGACGACGGATGACTTGCAAGGTTCTGTCTGCCGTATCGGAACGAATTTCCCCGGAGCCCGCCTGCACGGCGCGGCTGCGGACGTGCTTTGCACGCGGCAGCGGGAAATAACCAATTAACCGAATTGAAACTATGAAGAAATTATTCCATAAAGGACTATGTCTGGTCATGGTGCTCTGCGCGGGGGCTTTCGGCTGCTATGCCGCCCAAGGATCGCTCCCCGGTGCGCAAGGGCAGGGGTATGACCTGAATTTATCCTACTCGCGGACGACGCTCAAGGCCGTTGCCGATGCTATTACGCAACAAGTGGGCATCGCCTTCTCCTACGAAACGGCACTGGCCGGCTATCCGATGGAGAACCTGGAGGTCTCGGAGAAGGGTGCCACCATCGAGGCCATCCTTGCCGCCGTATTCACGCCTCGCGGCATCGACTACCGGGTGGTTGACAAAGTGGTCGTGCTGACGCGCAGCACGCGCCCCGTTCCGGCAGCCAGTGCCGCCGCCAAATCGGAGGTGAAAGGGGTCGTCCGCGACGCTGCGGGCAACCCGATGATCGGCGTGACGGTCACTATCAAGGGGACGCTGGTCGGCGTCTCGACGGGTGTCGACGGCGGCTATGCGATCCCGGCCGACGGGAACGCCACGCTGCTCTTCTCGTATATCGGCTACCGCCCCCATGAGGAGGTGGTAGGGCGCCGCACGCAGATCGACGTCACGATGCAGGAGGACGAGCTGGTGATGGACGAAGTAGTCGTCGTAGGCTACGGCACGCTCAAGAAACGCAATATCGTGGGCGCGGTCGAGAACCTTTCGGGCGACGCGGTCGAAAACCGGCCCAATGCCAACATCACCCGTTCGTTGCAGGGCCAGATCCCCGGCCTGAACATCGTGCAGGTCGACGGTAAGGCCGACCATGCCGGCGAAGTCACCATCCGCGGCGTGAACAACACGTTCAAGGCCCGTGTGAGCGGCGGTGAAAAGACCAACAAACTCGGACAGGGCGGCGGCGCGCTGGTGCTCATCGACGGTGCCGAAGGCGACATGGGTTCGGTGAACCCCGACGACATCGCCTCGATCTCGGTGCTCAAGGACGCTTCGTCGGCCGCAGTATACGGCGCCCGCGGCGCATTCGGCGTGATTCTCATCACGACCAAGGATCCCGAGAAGGGCAAGGTGCGCGTGAGTTACAACGGCTCCGTGTCGCTGCACCGCCGTACGGTGATCTGGGAGGACAACGTGGTCACCGACCCCGTGCAGTGGGTCGATGCCTTCCGCGAGTCGTATCTCAACTCCTCGCCGACGGCGACCGTACCGTCGCTCTTCAACAACTACATGCCCTATTCGAACGCCTGGTTCGAGGAGCTCAAACGCCGCCGTGCCGATCCGACGATGGACAACTACGACATCGACGCCAACGGCAACTACAACTACTACGGCGAGACCAACTGGCTCAAGGAGATCTACAAGTCGGTGAACTATTCGACCACCCACGCCGTCAGCATCCAGGGCGGCCGCGAAGGGGTCAGTTACTACATTTCGGGCCGTTACTACAACCAGGACGGCATCTACAAGGTGGGCGAGGAGACCTACAAGAAGTATAACCTCCGTGCCAAGGGCTCGATCCGCATCCGCCCGTGGCTGACGCTGGACAACAACACCAGCCTGATGAGCAGCAAGTACCACCAGCCCATGGTGCACTACGGCCAGCAGGTGATCTCGCGCCAGATCGACATGTTCGCCTTCCCGTTCGCCCTGCTGAAGAACCCCGACGGCACCTGGACGCAGACCGCGGCCAAGACCGGTTATGCGGCCTTCGCCGAGGGCACCTCGTGGCAGGAGAACAACAAGCTCGAAGTGGCCAACACCACGACGTTCAACTTCGAATTCGTCCCCGATGTCTTCAAGGTCTCGGCCGACGTGACCTACAAGGGATCGCGCTGGTCGCGCGACCGCATGGAGAACCTCTACACCTACTACACCGGCGTGAACGTTTCGGGGCAGGACAACAGCTATTCGTCGCTCGAAAACTGGACGTACCGCTCGGACTACATCTCGACGAACATCGTCGGCACGGTCACGCCCAAGCTGGGTTCGGATCACGACCTGAACGTGGTCGCCGGATGGAACCTCGAGGACTACGACTACCGCACGCAGAAGACCTACCGCCAGGGTAACCTCTATTCCTCGAAGCCGAGCTTCACGCTCATGGACGGCGAGTATTACTCGACCACCTCGGGCGGCTACACGTGGGGGCTGGTCGGATTCTTCGGCCGCGTCAACTACGCCTATGCAGGCCGTTACCTGGCCGAAGTGAGCGCCCGCTACGACGGGTCGTCGAAATTCCCGTCCAGTTCGCAGTGGGGCTTCTTCCCCTCGGCATCGGTCGGATGGCGCCTCTCCGAAGAGCCGTGGCTCAAACCGCACGTCGAAGGGTGGCTGGACAACTTCAAGGTTCGCGCCAGCATCGGTTCGCTCGGCAATGCCAACATCGACCCCTACCAGTACCTCGAGACCATGACCGCTTCGGGCAGCGCCTCGATCGCCAAGTCGTCGGTCATCATCAATGGCCAGAACGTACCTTACACGTCGGTGCCCAGCCTGATCCCCGACGACATCACCTGGGAAAAGGTCACCACCTACAACATCGGCCTCGACCTCGACCTGTTCCACAACCGGCTTTCGTTCACCGGCGACTACTACCGCCGCAATACGACCGACCTCTACACCGTCGGCCCGAACCTCCCGCAGGTACTCGGAAGCGCCGCGCCCTACGGCAACTACGCCAGCCTCAAGACCAAGGGATGGGAGCTGAGCCTTTCGTGGCGCGACTCGTTCAACCTGGGCGGCAAGCCGTTCAATTACAGCATCAAGGGTATGCTGTGGGACAGCCGCAGCTGGATCACCGACTACTATAACGAAACGGGCGACCTGACGACCTATTACAAGGGTATGGAGATCGGCGAGATATGGGGTTTCCGCACGGCGGGCATCTACGCCAGCAACGCCGACGCCCTGAACGGCCCGGCCTACAACTTCTTCAAGAACGGCGAGATGTTCCGCGCCTATGCCGGCGACCTGCGCTTCGTCGACGTGGACGGCGACGGCATCATGACCAAGGGCAACCGCACGCTGTCCAACCACGGCGACCTGGAGATCATCGGCAACCAGTCGCCGCGCTACCAGTACAGCATCAACATGTCGCTGAACTGGAACGGCATCGGGCTTTCGATGTTGTGGCAGGGCGTGGGCAAGCGCGACTGGTACCCGTGGACGGAGTCCGGATTCTTCTGGGGCAAATGGAACCGCGCCTACAACTCGCTGATGAAGACGCAGACGGGCGACAACGTAGTTAAGATCGACAAGAGCACCGACAACTGGCGCGTCACCAACATGGACAAGAACCCCTACTGGACACGCATGGTATCGCTCGCCGCCAACCGCAACGACGGCCCGCTGACGTGGGAGAACGACCACTACCTGCAGGACGCTTCGTACATCCGACTGAAGAACATCACCGTCGACTACACCTTCCCCAAGCACATCTGCAAGAAGCTGCGCCTCGAGGGGCTGAAGGTCTACCTGTCGGGCGAGAACCTCTTCACCCACTCGCCGATGTTCAAGCACACGGACATGTTCGACCCCGAAGTCATCACCAGCGGCGACTCCGATTTCGCGGCCTCGACCACTTCGGGCCTGAACGGTACGGGTAACGGCTATTCCTACCCGATGCTCAAAACCGTGACCCTGGGTATAAACGTAACATTTTAACCGACAGCAACCATGAGAAAGATACTGCTATATACGCTGATGACCCTCGCTGCCGCGGGAATGGCCTCCTGCGAGGATTTCCTGACGCGCGACACCTACGACCAGATCGGCAGCGACGAGTTCTGGAAATCGGAAACCGACCTGGAACTCTATGCCAACGGTTTCATCCAGAAGATGATCCCCGGCGACGGAACCATCACGCGCGGCGACATCTATGCCGACTACTGCGCCGTGGACATCCCGACCGACCTGCTGCGCCCCGACGGCAACGTCTCGCCCGACAACCAGACCGGATGGGCCGAGAGCAACTGGACGAACCTTCGCCGCGTGAACTACATGCTCGACAATATGCACAAGTGCAAGGGGCGTGTGAGCGACGAGATCTACAACCACTACGAGGGCGTCGCCCGTTTCTGGCGCGCCTGGTTCTACTACGACAAGGTGCAGACCTTCGGCGCCGTGCCCTGGTACGACTTCACGATCGCGGCCAGCGACAAGGAAGCGATGATGAAACCCCGAGACAGCCGCGAGTACGTCATGGACAAAGTGCTGGAAGACCTCACCTTCGCAAGCACCTACTGCCTCTCCGACGCCAAATTCACGAAAGGCTCGGCGCTCATCAACAAGTGGGTGGCACTGGCCTTCAAGTCGCGCGTCTGCCTCTATGAAGGCACCTTCCGCAAGTACCACTCGCGCGAGCCGTCGTCCGACAAACCGTGGCAGGCCGAGTATAACGCCGACAACAAATTCCTGCGCGAGGCCGCTGCCGCCGCCAAGGAGATCATGGACAAGGGGCCCTATTCGCTCGTCACGGGCGATGTGAAGACCGCCTACCGCTCGCTCTTCACCAGCGCCGGGCTGCTCACGCAGGAGGTGATCTTCGGCCGTGAGTACAGCAAGGAGCTCTCGGCGTTCCACGAGACCAGCTGGTACTACTATTCGCCGACCTACGGTGCCAAGATCGCCATGACCAAGAAGTTCATGAACACCTACCTCACGACCCGGGGCACGCCGTTCACCGACATCGACGGTTACCAGACCATCGACTTCATCCGCGAGTTCGACGGCCGTGACGCCCGCATGGCGCAGACGGTCATCAGCCCGACCTACAAGATGAAGATCAGCGGCCGCGAACGGCTCTATTCGCCCAACTGGAAAGTGACCCGTACGGGCTACCATCCGATCAAGTGGTCGATCGACGACGATGCCGACAACGTGCTGTCGAAGGCCGCGAGCTGGAATTCGCTGCCGATCCTCCGCTATGCCGAGGTGCTGCTGAACTACGCCGAGGCGAAGGCCGAGCTGGGCGAAATGGACGCCGCGGTATGGGATCAGACCATCGCGCAACTGCGCAGCCGTGCCGGCGTGACCCCGGTCGTCCCGGACAAGGCCGACCCCTACATGGAGGCCTATTTCCTCAATACCGTGACCGACAAGTGGATACTCGAAGTGCGCCGTGAGCGCGGCATCGAGCTCTGCCTCGAAATGGGGCTGCGCTGGGACGACGACATGCGCTGGCACATGGGCGACCTGCTCACGAGCGACAACAACCCCTGGACGGGCATCTGGATCGGCAACACGGGCTACACCTACGATTTCACGGGGCAGAGCACCGACGACAACGGCGATCCCGTACCCGACTTCTACATCCGCCCGGGCGAGGATACCGAACATTCGATCGCCATTTCCAATACGGGGGCCAACCAGACCTTCTCGCTCAACGCCGCGGGGAATATCGTCTGGGAGTACAAGCGCACGTGGGGCGAAAAGAAATACCTGCGTCCGATCCCCCAGACGGCGATCACCCGCAACCCGAACCTCGAACAGAACGCGCTCTGGAAATAAGCAATAAAAAACTCAGGATATGAAAACGAAAATCATGTTATTATGCTGTATGGCGGCGACGCTGATGCTGGCATGCAGCAACGACAAGTCCGGCGGGCATGACGGCGACGAGGGAGTCGAAACCGAAGTCAACGGCACGCAGCTCGACGGCAATACGACCCTCTACGGACTGGTGACCGACACGTCGGGAAACCCCATCCCGGGCGTGGTCGTGTCGGACGGCTACGGCTGCGTCACGACCGATGCCAACGGCGTCTACCAGATGGAGCGCTACAAGAAGGCGCGCTTCGTACATTACAGCACGCCGGCAGGGTATGCCATCAACACGTCGGCAGACAACTACCCGCTCTTCTACGCCGAGATCGTCCATAAGAACATCGCCGACCGCCACGACTTCGTGCTGACGCCGCTGCCGGCCCCGGAAAGCGATTTCACGCTGGTCTGCATCGCCGACCCGCAGTGTGCGACCACGGCCGAGATCAGCCGCTACGTCAACGAGACGATCCCCGACGTCGAGGCTACGGTCGACGCTTACAAGGCCAAGGGCACGCCGGTCTACGGCATCACGCTCGGCGACATCGTCTTCGACACGCCCGACCTGTGGAGCAACATGAAGGAGTCGATGGCCAATCGCAACCTGCCCGTCTTCCAGACCATCGGCAACCACGACCATCTGCAGACCGAGACTTCGGACGACAATGCCGCGGCCAATTTCGAAACGCAGTTCGGCCCGCGCAACTATTCGTTCAACCGCGGCGACGTGCACATCGTGTCGATGGACAACGTCCTCTACGAAGGCAAGAAAAAGTACAAGGGCGGCATCACCGACAGGCAGCTCGAATGGCTGCGCCAGGACTTGTCGCACGTAGACAAGGACAAGCTCGTGATCTTCTGCGCGCACATTCCCTTCCGCGGGGGTACGAGCGTGACGGACGAGAGCCACGAGAACTACGACGGCGTGCTCGACCTGCTGGCCGAATTCTCCGAGGCGCACATCATGATCGGCCATACGCATTACCAGCAGAAATACATCCACAAGCGTAACGGAAAGACGATCTTCGAACATGTCCACGGCGCCGCCTGCGGTGCGTGGTGGACGGCGAACCTCTGCGCCGACGGCACGCCGAACGGGTATGGTGTCTACGAGATTTCGGGCAACACCATCGCCAACCAGTACTACAAGTCGACCAACAAGGAAGCCGACTATCAGATCCGGGCCTATTCGGCCACGCAGGTGTTCGGCAAGTCGGGCAGCCTCACCTTCGGCTGGGCGGCCAACGCCCCGGCCATGAACGATGCGAAGTGCATCGTGGCCAACGTCTGGAACTCCGACGCCTCGGGCAACTGGAAAGTCTCGCTCTGGCAGAACGGCACGAAGGTCTGCGACATGACCCGCGTCAAGACCTACGACTACTGGGCCTATGCCTACCACGTGCTCTATTACAGCAAGAGCGTGGGCACGACCTGGGGCAAGAACCTCGACCATTACTATTACGGGAACCTGGCGTCGGGAACGCCCGAGACCGCCGATTTCGAAATCGTGGCGGAGGACGGCATGGGCAACACCTACCGCACCTCGAAGCTCCAGACCGACTTCATAGGCTTCTGACCCTCCCGCTTCCTAAAAGCGATGCCGCGCCCCGAAAAGGGCGCGGCATTTTTCTTGCCGGTTCACAGGCGCGGTTGCAGGCACGTCGCCTCCCGGGCGCAGGTTCCTCCTCCCGCCTTGCGGGAACGCCGTCGCCGCCCCTATACGGCGGCGTTCCGTCCCGGGCGGTCAATACCAGCCTTCGGTCTGCGTGAGGTTGTAATTTCGGCTCATGGCCGCCTGCGTGATGGGCCATAGCAGTATGTTGGGGTTCTTGTCGCGCTGCGCCGCGATGTCGGCGCTGTACTCCCATATCTTGTCCGTGCGCAGGAGCATCCACCAGGTGCGGCCTTCGCCGACCATCTCCCTGAGGTATTCGTCGACGATCGCCTGCAGGACGGCTTCGGGCGACGTGTCGGTGTAGTAATCCTTCCGCCCGTAGGCCCTGGCGGCCAGCGGTGCCAGGGCTTCGAGCGCACCCGCGTAGTCCTTCCCATAATACCGGGCTTCGGCCGCCATCAGGAAGGCTTCGCCGTAGCGGTAAAGGATGAAATCCGAGTCGAAAATGCGTGTGCCGTTGTCCACGCGCCCCATCAGTTTCTCCGTCCAGCCGATCCTGCGGCCGCCCGTGCCGTAATCGGCCGTGCGGCAGGTCAGCGCTGCACGCGTATCGGCGGGGTCGGCCTGCAGCAGGGCCCGGTAGGTGTCGGTATACCACCACCACTGGTTGCCCCCGGTGGTGGGGACGGGGTTGTTGCGGTAGGCCGCTTCGACGTAACTCTCGTTCCAGCCGAGGTAGTAGGCCGGGCCGTTCAGGGCTTCCGACACATCCTGGTGCACGGCGAAAATGACCTCGCGGCCGCATTTGTTCGACGAACTGAAAATATCGGCATACGCGGGCTCGAGCAGGGCGTCCGACAGGCCGAGTTCCCCGAGCGCCTCTTGGGCCATCGCCAGGTAAGCCTCGCCCCCGGCCTGCATACGGTACATCCACAGGGCATAGTCGGCCTTCAGCATCGCCACGGCGGCCGGCGTGGCCACGGTCTTGTCCGACGTATCGGCGACGTACCTTTCCGCGTCGGCAATGTCGCGTTCCACGCGCATCAGCACTTCCGATACGGGGGTGCGTCCGAGGAACAGCTCCGTGTCGGTCGATTCGTAGCCCCAGAGCGGCAGCGGGGCATCGCCCCAGATGCGTGCGATCTGGAAGAAGCAGTACGCGCGGATGAAGTGGGCGTTCCCCAGACAGAAGGCCCGCGGTTTCTCCTTCAACCCCATCGCAGGAACATGCCTGATGACCAGGTTTGCCTGGTTGACCG